>USNX01000138.1 GCA_900556205.1 uncultured Collinsella sp. | reverse complement strand
TTAATGATACGGCGACCACCGAGATCTACACTATCCTCTTCGTCGGCAGCGTCTACGCCATCATCGCGTTGGGCTACACCATGGTCTACGGTATCGCCAAGATGCTCAACTTCGCTCACGGCGATGTCATCATGGTCGGTGCCTATGTCTCGTTCTGCGCCACGTCGTATCTCGGCCTCCCGGGCTGGGCATCTGTAGTTCTCTCTTGTGTGGTCTGCACGGTTCTCGGTGTTCTCATTGAGGGTCTGGCCTATAAGCCGCTGCGCCAAGCAGGCCCGCTGGCCGTTCTGATCACGGCCATCGGCGTGTCTTACTTCCTGCAGAACGCCGCGCAGCTTCTGTGGGGCGCCACGCCCAAGAACTTTACTTCGCTCGTCACCTTCCCGGTGCCGGAGTTCTTGGCCAAGTTTAACGTAAGCGCCGTCTCGCTCGTCACCATCGTCGCCTGCCTGGTTATCATGGCCGGCCTGATGTTCTTTACGGGCAAGACCAAGATGGGCAAAGCCATGCGTGCCGTGTCCGAGGACAAGGCCGCCGCTCAGCTCATGGGCATCAACGTCAACCGCACCATCTCGATGACGTTTGCCATCGGCTCTGCCCTTGCCGCTATCGCCGGCGTGCTGCTGTGCTCCTACTCGCCGGTGCTGCAGCCCACGACGGGTGCCATGCCTGGCATCAAGGCCTTCGACGCCGCCGTCTTCGGTGGCATCGGCTCCATCCCCGGCGCCTTTGTCGGTGGCATTCTCATCGGCATCATCGAGGCGATGGCGCAGGCTTACATTTCCACGAGCCTTGCCAACTCCATCGTCTTTGGTGTTTTGATCATCGTCCTGCTCGTCAAGCCTGCCGGCCTCTTGGGCAAGTACGTCCCCGAGAAGGTGTAGGTGAGCGTTATGAAGTTTCTTAAAGACAAGCAGACGCGTCACGACTTTGTCACGTACGCCATGTGCGTTGTGGCGTTCGCCATCGTGTTCTTTATGCAGTCCAACCACATGATCCCGCGCATGATTGCCGGTCAGCTGGTTCCCATCACGGCCTATATCGTCATGGCCATCTCCCTTAACCTTGTCGTCGGCATTGCGGGCGACTTGTCGCTGGGCCACGCGGGCTTTATGAGCGTCGGTGCCTATACGGGCATCGTCACTGCCGTCGCGCTGGAGAGCACCGTTCCGTCCGATCCGATGCGTCTGATCATCAGCATTGTGGTCGGCGCTATCGCCGCTGCCATCTTGGGCTTCTTGATCGGTATTCCGGTCCTGCGCCTGAGCGGCGACTATCTGGCCATCGTGACCCTCGCTTTTGGCGAGATTATCAAAGAGGTCGTCACCTGTCTCATTGTGGGCGTCGATTCCCGCGGCCTGCATGTGATCTTTAACATCACGGGTAACTCCACGATCGACGACCTGCACCTGCTCGAGGACGGCACCGCCATCATCAAGGGCGCGCAGGGCGCATCGGGCGTGTCGACCTATTCGACCTTCCTTGCCGGCGCAATCCTGGTTATGGTCGCGCTCGTGATTGTGCTCAACCTGGTTCGCAGCCGTACCGGTCGTGCCATTATTGCCGTGCGCGACAACAAGATCGCTGCCGAGTCTGTGGGCATCTCCGTCACCCAGTACCGCATGATCGCCTTCGTGGTTTCCGCTGCCCTCGCCGGTGCTGCCGGAGCTCTGTTCGGCGGTAACTTCTCGCAGCTTTCCGCTACTAAGTTCGACTTCAATACGTCCATCCTCATTCTGGTGTTCGTGGTCCTGGGCGGCCTGGGCAACATGCGCGGCTCCGTTATCGCCGCGGCGCTGCTCACGGTGCTCCCCGAGCTGCTCCGTCAGTTCTCGGACTACCGCATGCTCATCTACGCCATCGTGTTGATTCTGGTCATGGTCTTTACTAACAACCCGCAGCTCAAGGCGTTCTTCGCACGCATTAAGGACCGCTTTGCTTCCAAGAAGGAGGTGGCAGCCGATGCCCAGTAAGTTTGAGTTCAACAAGGGCAAGATGGTCCCGTATCCTTCTGGCGCCATCGTTCCCGACCGCGACCTGGGCCAGCGCCCGGCGCTCGAGTGCATCCACCTGGGCATTGAATTCGGCGGCCTTAAGGCAGTCGATGACTTTAGCCTGACCATCGGCAAGACTGAGATCGCCGGTCTCATCGGCCCCAACGGTGCCGGCAAGACCACGGTCTTCAACCTGCTCACCAAGGTGTACCAGCCTACGCACGGCACCATCCTGCTCGACGGTGAGGACACCTCGGGCAAGTCGGTCTACCAGGTCAACCGCATGGGTATTGCCCGTACGTTCCAGAACATTCGCCTGTTCAACACCATGACGGTGGAGGACAACGTTAAGGTCGGCCTGCACAACCAGGAGCGCTACTCCGGCTTTGAGGGCGTGCTGCGCCTGCCGACGTATTGGAAGCACGAGAAGGCCGCCCACGAGCGCGCCATGGAGCTGCTGTCCATTTTTGACATGGAGCACCTGGCAAATGAACAGGCCGGATCGCTGCCTTACGGCGCCCAACGTCGTCTGGAGATCGTCCGCGCGCTTGCCACCAACCCCAAGCTGCTGTTGCTCGACGAACCTGCCGCCGGCATGAACCCGTCCGAGACCGCAGAGCTCATGGCGAACATCGTCAAGATTCGCGACACCTTCGGCATCGCCATCATGCTTATCGAGCATGATATGTCGCTCGTTATGAACATCTGCGAGGGCATCTGCGTGCTTAACTTTGGTAAGGTCATCGCCAAGGGCACGGCAGAGGAAATCCAGAACAACGACGCCGTTATCGAGGCATATCTGGGTAAGCAGGATAAGGGGGAGAACTAAATGGCAGAGCCGATGCTTTCCGTCTACAACATCAACGTCTGGTACGGCGCCATCCACGCCATCAAGGACATCTCCTTTAACGTTAACGAGGGCGAGATCGTGGCCTTGATTGGTGCCAACGGTGCCGGCAAGTCCACAACGCTCAAGACCGTCTCGGGCCTGCTGCGCTCCAAGACCGGCTCCATCAAGTTTATGGGCGAGGACATTACCCATACGCCCGCTGATAAGCTGGTTGGTAAGGGCCTGGCTCAGGTTCCCGAGGGTCGTCGCGCCTTTTTGCAGATGACGGTTGAGGAGAACCTGGAGATGGGCGCCTATACGCAGCCCAAGTCCACGGTGGCTCCGGGCCTGGAGCGCGTCTACGAGCAGTTCCCGCGCCTGAAGGAACGTCGTCGCCAGGTCGCCGGCACCCTTTCAGGTGGCGAGCAGCAGATGCTCGTTATGGGGCGCGCCCTTATGAGTAACCCCAAACTGCTTATGCTCGACGAACCTTCCATGGGTCTGGCACCGATTCTGATCGAACAGATCTTCCAGATTGTCGAGGACCTGCACAAGGCCGGCACCACGGTACTTCTGGTCGAGCAAAACGCGCAGATGGCGCTTTCCATCGCCACACGCGGTTACGTGCTCGAGACCGGCAAGATCACCATGACCGGCACCGGCCAAGAGCTCCTGCATGACGACAACGTCCGCAAAGCCTACCTCGGAGGCTAACCCACCTAACAAAAGGGGCGCTGACTATCTCAGTCAGCGCCCCTTTTTAAGTTGCGGTGAAATAGGGACTGAATACGGGCTCCAGAGGCCAAAAGAGTCCCTATTCCACCGCAACTTCATGGGGATGTGTGACAATGCCCGTCGGAAAACATCTGCTGTCTTTGGGGGTCTATCTATGCTGTACGAGTTTTGTGCCGAGAACTTTGAGCGGGTGCCGGCGGCTATCGATGCCGGTGCAAGGCGTATCGAGCTGTGCGACAACCTTGCCGTTGGTGGCACCACGCCTTCGGCCGGCGTTATCAGCGCTACGACCAACTATGCCCACGAGCACGATGCACGGGTGATGTGCATGATTCGCCCGCGTGGCGGCGACTTTCACTACAACCAGGACGAGTTGCGTATGATGGAGATGGACCTGGGCCTTGCCGTGAGCGCCGGCGTTGACGGCTTGGTCTTTGGCTGCTGCAAGCCCTGCGCTGGCGGATGGGCACTCGACGAGCTTACGTTGGGCGCTCTCGTGATGGCCGCGGGCTGCGCGACCGAGGAATGCAAGCGTGAGCCCATCGACATCACCTTCCACATGGCGTTTGATCAGCTCTCGCCCGAGGCTCAGCTCGACGCGATTGACATACTCGCCGACTGCGGCATCACACGCATCCTGACGCATGGTGGCGCTGCCGGTACGCCGATCGAGGACAACTTCGAAAACTTGG
>USNX01000137.1 GCA_900556205.1 uncultured Collinsella sp. | reverse complement strand
GGAGGCGTAAGGTCCATGGCTCATCGCTCCGTCATTCCGTTTGGCCCGCAGCACCCGGTGCTGCCCGAGCCGCTTCATCTGGACCTGGTGATCGAGGACGACCGCGTCATCGAGGCAATTCCGCAGATCGGTTTTGTGCACCGCGGACTCGAGAAGCTCACCGAAAAGCGTGACATGCACCAGTTTGGCTACATCGCCGAGCGCATCTGCGGCATTTGCGCCGTGGGCCACAGCTGCGGCTATGCCAGCGCCTGCGAGCGCATGCTCGACATCGAGGTGCCCGGCCGCGTGCAGTATATCCGCACCATTTTGCACGAGCTTTCGCGCATCCACTCGCATCTGCTGTGGCTGGGCCTGCTCGCCGATGCCTTTGGCTTTGAGGCGCTGTTCTATCGGTCGTGGACCCTGCGTGAGCAGATTCTCAAGATCTTTGAGAGCACTTGCGGTGGGCGTGTGATTCTGTCGATTAACGAGATCGGCGGCCTTAAACACGACATTGAGGACTCCGAGTTGACGGGCATCGTTCAGACGCTCGATGCCATGCGCCCCGGCTACGAGGCTCTGGTGCATACGTTTTTGGATGATGCCAGCTGCGGCGAGCGCCTGCATGGTGTGGGTGTGATTAGCAAGAAGGACGCGCTGGAGCTTTCGATGGTCGGTCCGTTCGGTCGTGCCTCGGGCGTGGATTACGACGTGCGTATGTTCGGCGACGGTGCCTATGCGGACTTGGCAGCGTTTGAGCCCATCGTGGCGACCGACGGCGACTGCTATGCCCGCTGCCAGGTGCGTTGCGCCGAGGTCACGCAGGCCATGGACATTATCAAGGAGCTTGTCGGCAAGATTCCGCACGACGGCATCGGCGGGCGTACCAAGCTCACACCGGCCGACGGCGCGCGCGGCGAGGTTGTGATTGAGCAGCCGCGCGGCGAGGCGTATTACTATGTGCGCGGCAACGGCACCAAGAACCTGGACCGTTTCCGCGTGCGCACGCCGACGTCGCAGAACTTGGCGGGTCTGACGCATGCGCTGCAGGGCGTACTCCTTGCCAGCGTTCCCATGATTATCCTGACCATCGACCCCTGCATTAGCTGCACGGAAAGGTAGGCGCGGCATGAGTTTGCTGACATTTGCCAAGACGGCCTTGGGTTCTATGGTCAAGCAGCCGGTAACGGTGTGCTATCCGCAGGAGAGGCTCGCGGCGCCCGAGCGCCTGCGCGGGCACATCGTTAACGACATGGACGTGTGCATTTGCTGCGGCATGTGCGCGCGTCGCTGCCCGGCGGGCGCGCTCGCGGTCGATCGCAAGGGCGGAACGTGGTCGATCGATCCGTATGCCTGCGTAGTGTGCGGCGAGTGTATCGAAAGCTGCCCCAAACACTGCCTGACTATGGACACCGCCCGTACTCCAGTTGCGGCGGATAAGACTCCCACGGTAGAAACCAAGCCGGAATAGCGCTGGAACAGGGGCCGGTGGGGCAAAAATGCCCCACCGGCCCCGCGCTTGGGCGCGCGGCTAGGCCGCTGTGAACAAAACTATGCCGGTTTACTACGATGAATCGCCAATCTCCCACCACACCGCATTTAGTAAAAATAAAACCGCAGGTAGACGGCTTGCGATTTTACGAAAAAAGCGAGTGTGGTCGGGGACTTCGTGTTTATCGTAGTAAACCGGCATAGTTTTGAAATGGCACCGTATCAGTAACAGCCTCTGATCCCCCGGGGACGGAGGAAAGCGGACCATTTTGGCCTTGCAAGGGCGTCTGCGCGACCCGTCCGCCACGAAATGGGCCCATCTACTACGTTTGGGCGGCCACCCTCAACCACAGCGAAAAGCGAGAAAAGAAAACCGCAGGTAGATGGCCTGCGGTTTTTCGTAAAACGCTGGTATGGTCGGAGGTATCGGGTCAAACGTAGTAGATGGGCCGATTTCGTGGCGAGCGCCATCAATTGATCCCCCGGGGACGGAGGAAAACGGATCATTTTGGCCCGTCGGCTCCGAGTCGCACCCGTTTTCCTGCGAAAACGCTGTGTCTCAACTTTGGTGAGACATTTGTCTCATGCGCAAAACCGAATCTGGAACGTGTGTCACCTGCCCTAATTGTGTCTCATTCCGTAACTTTAGGCTGATGCAAGGTCTAATCCTGCGAGAAGGGAGACGCGATGGGTAAGTACACGAGGGGTCTCTTGGCGGTGATACTGGCCGTAGTGCTGGTGTTGCCAGCCGCAGCATTCGCCATGCTGCCCGAGGCCAACGCCAGGTCCAGTACGGGAATGGACGGGCCGACAGTGAGCGGGCCGACGGTCGTCGACCCCGACACCACCGGACGCTGGGAAATCTGGGCGGCCGGCCACAGCGGCAATAAGGTGACGACTCAAAACGTCGGTCGAATCTGGACCGACAAGACGGTCATGGCAACCGGAGAAAACGAAGAGTCGGATTTCTTGACTACGCTTTCGGCGATGTCCTCGACGTCTAATTCAAAGGTGACGGTTACCACGCCGCTTGACATCGTGATGGTGCTGGATGCATCTGGCTCGATGAATGATCCTATGGGCGGTGGAGATTCCACCAAGCGTATCGATGCACTGAAGAACGCTGCGAACAGCTTTATCGACACCATCGCCAAACAAAACGAAGGTATCGAGGGTGTCGATAGGCAGCATAAGGTTGCCATTGTTAAGTTTGCGGGTGATGAGACCGATAAGGTCGGAAACGACACGTACCGCTCCGGCGGCCATAGCTACAACTATTCGCAGACAATGCAAGAGTTGACGGCGTGCACGGTTGGCGGCGCAAAGGGTCTTAAGGGAACGATCGATTCCATCAAGCCTGCTGGCGCTACGCGTGCCGATTATGGTATGAAACAAGCCGAGAAAAACATCAAAACTTCTGGTCGCGCAGACGCCAAGAAGATCGTTGTGTTCTTTACCGACGGCACGCCGACAAGCTTCAGCGAGTTTGATTCGGGCGTCGCTAACACTGCCGTGACGGCTGCCAAAAACATGAAGGACGGCAAGGCCACCGTTTATACCATTGGCATCTTTAACGGTGCGAACCCCAATGCCAGTGTCCAAGATTCGAAGACAAGCCAAGAGAACAAGTTCATGCAGGCCGTATCGAGTAACTACCCCAATGCCACGGCATGGGATACTCACGGTGCGCGCGCAGAAAACTCCGACTACTACAAGTCGGCGACCAATGCAGAAGAGCTCAAGAAGGTCTTCGACGACATCTCACAGGCCATTACGTCGGAAGCGCCTCACCCGACCGAAATCGAAAAGGGTTACGACGCGACCAAGTCCGGCTACATTACGTTTACCGATGAGCTGGGCGACTTTATGCAGGTCGACGGTTTTATGTACAACGGCACGACGTTTGACAAGCCGACAAAGACCGAGGACAACGTCGACACCTACACATTCACGGGTGATGCTGCGAACCTGGTCATCACCGTTCAGCATGCCAAAGAGGGCGAGCCCCAGACCGGCGATATCGTAACGGTCAAGATTCCTGCGTCGTTGATTCCGCAGAGCCACTTTAAGAACGAAGACGGCAAGCTTTCGGTCGACAGCGCTCAGCCTATCCGCGTGAAGTACACCTCGAGCGTGAAGAGCGTTGCGCTCGACAACCTGTTTACGCCCGAGAAGGTCACGGGGCTCAAGGACTACATCGAGCATAATACGACCGTCGTTGACGGCGCCAAGACCGTGAACTTCTACGCGAACAAGTGGAGCGGCGGTGCGATGGGCGATACGGTTGCGACCTTTGAGCCTGCCGACACCAACCGCTATTACTATTTCCAGAAGCAGACGCCCATTTACACGGATAAGGCTTGCACGCAGCCTGCAAAGGGGTCCGCGCTGGCTGACGAGGTTACCTATTACTACAAGGATGAGTTTGAGGAGCAGGGCGAGAACAACGAGGCCAAGCCCGCCACCGCCGTCATCGAGTTCAAGGGCGGCGACGCTGCGAAGTTCGATGGCGCGATTGTTTCCGATGGGAACGGTAACTTGGTATTTACTGTGGGAACCGCACGCCTGGCCTTTATCGATGAGCTCCACACCATCAAGGAGAACAACAAGACTCGCACCGCGACCGACGTGCTCAACCCCAAGTGGAACAACACGTCTGCCAAGGCGACCGCGACGCATGTCAACTCCTACCTGGGCAACAACGGCAAGATTAGCTATAAGTACGACATGACGCCGGTAACGGTGGATACCAAGGATACCGAGGCCGGCTTTGGCCTGACCAAGGTGCTCGAGGGCCGCAACTGGAA
>USNX01000136.1 GCA_900556205.1 uncultured Collinsella sp. | reverse complement strand
CGCCGTATCGGCCGCGCAGCGCAGCCTCGCTTCGGCCCAGGCAAACCTCGACCAGGCGAACGCCAAGGCCGCTAGCCGTACGGTAACGGCCCCGAGCTCGGGCAGCATCGTGGAGCTCAACGCCAAGGTGGGCGCCACGGTAACAGGCGGCATGATCATGGGCGAAAGCGATACGAGCGGCGGCAAGCAGTGCATGCAGATCGCCGACCTGTCCAAGATGAAGGTAACCGTGCAGGTGGGCGAAAAGGATATCGCCAAGATCGCCGTTGGGCAGAGCGCCAACGTCACGTATCCCGCGTTTCCCGATATCGTGAGCCAGGGAACGGTCACAGCTATCGCGTCGGTGGCAAACTCCGACGCCGCCAACGGTGGCGGCGGCAGCGTAACCTTTAACGTCGACATTCTCATCGAGGCGCCCGACGCGCGCCTGAAGCCGGGCATGACGGCCGAGGTATCGGTGGTGACCGAGCAGCTCGACGACGTGGTGATGGTGCCGACGATGGCGCTCATGACCGAAGACGGCGAACACTATTACGTCAACGTGGCGACTGATGACGAGGGCAAGCAAACCCGTCGCGTGAAGGTGACCGTCGTGACGCAAAACGACAACGAAGCCGTAGTCGGCAAGACACAGGTCAAGCGCGACGACCAGGGCAACGAGATCAACCCCAACATGCCGGTTACCAAGCTGCGCGATGGCGACACCCTCGTCATGGACACCGGAGCGGACGCAACGGCTGACGGCGGCTACAGCGCGGATTCGAGCAGCATGTCTGCCGATGAGGACATGTAATGCGTCCCGTTATCGACATCCGCAACGTGCACCGAATCTTTGAGAGCGAGGCGGGGTGCGCCCACATCCTGCACAACGTGAGCCTGGCGGTAAATCCCGGCGAATTCGTCGCTATCACTGGCCCCTCGGGCTCGGGCAAGTCAACGCTCATGAACATCCTAGGCTGCCTGGATAAGCCGACGGCGGGCGACTATTACCTGCAAGGGCTCAACGTGGCCGAGCTCGATGATGACGAGCTCACCGAAGTCCGCGCCCTGAGCATTGGCTTTGTCTTTCAGAGCTTCAACCTGCTGCCGCGCCTGTCGGTTATCGAAAACGTCATGCTGCCGCTGGCCTACACCAATGTGCCCCGTAGCCAGCGCGAAATGCGCGCCGTGCACGCGCTGCAGGCCGTCACGCTACCGGTCGACCACTGGGACCACCGCATATCCGAGCTCTCGGGCGGCCAGATGCAGCGCGTCGCCATCGCGCGCGCCCTCGTCAATGACCCGCCCATCATTCTGGCCGACGAGCCGACGGGAAACCTGGACTCCGCGACTGGAGCGCTTGTGATGGAGACCTTCCATAAGCTCCAGGAGCGCGGCAAAACCATCGTTCTTATCACACACGACCCCGGCATCGCCGCCGAAGCCGACCGTGCCGTGACCATCCGCGATGGTCGCATTCACGACGGCGCGTATATTCCACATGCACCGCAGACCCTGCGCAGCGCCGTAGATAGCCTGCCCATGATTTCCGCCTCCGCCAACCCGCCGAAAGGAGTGGTGGCATGAGCGCCCGCGATCTCATCCAGGAAGCCCTTCACTCGCTCGAGGCCAACAAGGGGCGCAGCCTGCTCACCATCCTGGGCATTGTCATCGGCATCGCCTCGGTTATCGCCATGACTTCGCTCATCGGCGGCATCCAAAACAGCCTGGTCAACAGTCTGGGCCTCAATGCGGCACGCATGGTGCAAATCTATTCGTCGCAAGAACTCACCGAGTCGGACATCGAGAAGCTTCAAAAACTGGTGCCGCAGATAGAGCAGATCGGCATTGTCGACAGCGCGTATACCGAGTACAAGACCGGCGATAAAAGCTATACCGTCATGGCACAGGGTGTCGATAGCAACATGCTCGACGCCGTGGGGGCCGGCAAGCTCGTTGCGGGGCGCACCTATTCCCAGGCCGAGTCCCAATCAGGCTCGCGCGTGACGCTCATCAGCCGCGGCGGCGCCGATCAGCTTTACGGCAACGAACAGGATGCGCTGGGGAAAACCATCAAGGTGTCCAACGGGGAGGTGCAGATTGTAGGCGTGATTGATGGCGGCAGCGACTCCATGGGCTCGCTCACGCTGTATATGCCACGCGAAACCATCGCCGGGCTGTTTGGCGACGAGAATCCTTCATTCCCCAGCGTGACGGCACTTGCCGCCGAGGGCACGGACATGGATGAGCTCTGTAAGACCATCGAGTCCAAGGTGCGCGCGATGAAGGGCATCGCGGAGGAGGATGAGTACGACAGTGTATCGGCGACATCCATGAAAAGCGCCATCGATGCACTCAACTCCTTTATGGGCGCGTTTTCGCTCATCATGGGTGCTGTCGCCAGCATCTCGCTGCTTGTCGGCGGTATCGGCATTATGAATATGATGCTTACCAACGTAACGGAGCGCATTCGCGAGATCGGCATCCGCCGCGCTCTGGGCGCCAGTCGTCGCGATATCACCGCGCAGTTTTTGGCCGAGTCCTCGGCGCTATGCGTCACCGGCGGACTGTTGGGTGTCCTGATTGGCTATCTGCTGGCATGGGGACTCGCGATGTTTGCCGCAGGATCAGGGGTTCTCAGCGAGCTCGGTGCCAGCGGGCAAATCTCACCGAGCTTTTCAATCGCCACGGTGTTGCTGGCCTTCGCCGTCTCCGTCGGCATCGGCGTAATCTTTGGCTTCTACCCCGCTCGCCGCGCGGCAAAGCTCGACCCCGTCGAGTGTCTGCGCTACCAGTAAGCCACCACCAAAAAGTTGCGGTGAATTAGGGACTGAATATGCTATCTAACAGCAAAAACAGACACTATTTCACCGCAACTTATTGAAGGACTGCTTGCGCCAGTTCCGGGCGTCGTCCTCGAGCTTTTGGCGGATGACGGGCTTGTACGGATCGAGCTTGCTCGGGGCGCTCCTCCTCGCGGGCGGGAGGGCGCGGTGAGCGCCTAGCGCGCGAACTCCCGTAAGAGCGCGTCTTCCACTTCCCGAAGCGAAAGGACCCCGCCTCCCTCGGCGGGACGGGCGACCACGATGCAGCGCGCTCCCGCGTCGCGCGCGGCGGCGAGCTTCTCGGCCGTGCCGCCTACGGTTCCCGAGTCCTTGGTCACAAGCCACTGGGCGCCCACCTGCCGAAGCATCGCCTCGTTGAGCTCGCGGGTGAAGGGTCCCTGCATGCCGATGACGTGCGACGGCGAAAACCCCGCATCGATGCACTTCGTTATAGCACCGGGCAGCGGGAGCACACGCACGAAGAAGCGCTCCGCGAAATCGGCGACGCGCGTGTAGGGAGCAAGCTCCTTGCTCCCCGTCGTGAGAAGCGCGCGACCCGGGTTCTCGGAGAGAAAGCGCGCCGCGCAGGCGATCGACGCGACCGGCACGACGCCTTTGGGCAGCGCCTCGACCGGGCGCGCAAGGCGCAGGCATCGTGCACCCACGGCGAGCGAAGCGGCCCGGATGTTGCCGCTTGCGAGCGTAGCGAAGGGGTGCGTGGCGTCGACGACGATGCGCGCGCCGGAAAGCTCGCGCTCCATGTCGGCCTCGTCAAGCCTGCCCGTATGCACCTCGATGCCCGGAAGCTCGCCCAAAAGCTCGCCTCCATACTCGGTTGCCGCGTAAGCACGGGCGGGGATGCCCGCCTCGCTCGCCCATTCGCACAGAAGGCGGCCCTCGGTGGTGCCGGCGAAGATGCGCAGGGCCGGCGCGGATGCGGGCGCCGTCACTTCGGGCCGCCCGTGCGCGTGATCTGGTAGAGCAGCGCGTTCATAATGGCGGCCGCCACCGTCGAGCCGCCCTTGCGACCCCTCGCGACGATGGCCGGCACGCGTCGCGCAAGTAGCTCCTCTTTCGCCTCGACCACGTTCACAAACCCGACCGGCACCCCAACGACGAGCGCGGGCGCGATCTTCCCCGCGTCCATGAGCTCGGCGAGGCGCAGAAGTGCTGTGGGAGCGTTGCCGACGGCCACGATGAGCGGACCCTCGATGCCGCAAGCTTTGTCCATGCTCGCAACGGCGCGAGTCGTGCCCGCGGCGCGCGCAGCCGCGGCGACATCAGGGTCGGCCATGTAGCACACGGCCTTGCAGCCGAGCTTCGCGAGCGCGGGCTTGCTTATGCCTGCGAGCGCCATGTTCGTGTCGGTGAGCACCGTGGCCCCTGCGCGCAGTGCGTCGAGCGCACAGTGCGCGGCATCATGGGTGAACACGAGGGAATCGGCGTACGAGAAGTCGGCAGTGGTGTGGATGACGCGCTTCACGACGGGCTCTTCGAG
>USNX01000135.1 GCA_900556205.1 uncultured Collinsella sp. | reverse complement strand
CGAGCGAGTTGGTCTCGGTGGTACCGACAAGCGTGACCTCGATGAGCTCACCGTTGGGGTCGACCAGGGTGACGGTCGAGCCAATGGAGACGGTCAGGTCGCCCGTGCTGGCAGCGATCTGAGCGTTGGCGAGGATGGCCTGGATCTCGGCAATACGAGCGGCGTTCTGGGCCTGCTTGTCCTTAGCGGCGTCGTACTCGGAGTTCTCCGAAAGGTCGCCGAACGCGCGGGCTTCCTTGATGTCCTCGACGATCTCCTTGGCGTAATCGCCCTCACGCCAAGCGAGCTCCTCGACGAGCTTCTGGCGGCCCTCAGCGGTCAGTACGATCTGGCTTGCGTCCATACGGATATCTCCCCAACTCTGATCAAACAATCAACTGTCAACAAAACGAAAAAGACCGGCTAGCCTGCGGGCAAGCCGGTCAGGTGCTCACCCCAAAGGGATGGGACTACTCTGCGTCCGCGTCGCTGTCCTCTGCCTGCTTCTTCTTGGCAGCAGCGAGCTTGGCCTCGAGCTCAGCGATCTCCTTGTCCTCCTCGGACTGCTCGACCACGACCTCCTCGGCCTGCTTGGTCTCGGCCTTATCGTCGCCCTCCATACCCTCGCGGATATTCTTGACGGTAGAGCCGAGGGACTTGCCGAGCTTCGGCAGGTTCTTGGGCCCGAAGATAATCAGGACAACGACGAGAATAATGATGAGCTCAGGAGCCCTCAGTCCAAACATGTAGACCTCCACAATACAGCGAGACAAGCTCGGATGAGTATACCGCGGGTATCGCGGTATCACAACACTAGCTAAAAAAAGGGACCGCAAGAAGCGGTCCCTCCTCATGCTCTGGTCGGGTTGACTGGATTTGAACCAGCGACCCCTGCGTCCCGAACGCAGTGCTCTACCAAACTGAGCCACAACCCGTTAGCTCGACTATAGTAACAAAGATTTTCGCCGCGTGCTAGAGAAATTTTTATTTCTTTGAAGCGTCGATTTGAACCGTGTTGGGAATAAGCTCAGTCGCGCAGGCCCACCAGCCATTTTGCTGGGCAGCATCGGCAAGCCTTTCGGCCGTGGCGGCGGTGCCACAAATGGCAAACGAACAGGCGCCCGATCCGCACACATCTACAGCAACGGTGCCGTCCTGTTTACGCAGCCAATTGAGAACCGTTTGAATCTGCGGCTCCATCTGTGCGGAAATGACACCTAGGTTGTTATGGATGAGCACATATGCCGTCTCGGCATCACCAGCACGCAATGCAGAAGCTATCGCGCCGGGCTTGCCCGCAGGCACCGGAGCCTCGTCAAAACGTCGATAGGCTTCAATTGTCGAAACGCTTGCCTCGCGCGGCTTAACCAGTACGACGGGCGTCGCGAGCAGCGCGGGGTACTCAGTTGCCAGCACGTCTCCCCCACCTACGTAAAACGCAGGGCTCGCATGCAAAAAGAACGGGACGTCGGCACCAATGCCCCGCGCAATATCGTCGAGCGCTGGGTCGGTGCGATCAATGCCCCAGAGCTCCGCCAAGGCGACAATGACCGCGGCCGCATCCGTCGAGGGGCCGCCCAAGCCGGCGCACAATGGAATGCGCTTCTCAATCGTCACGCAGATGTTTGCCTCGCGACCATAATGCTCGGCCATAGCAACCGCAGCCCGATACGCCGTATTCTTTTGCATGGGAAAATCTGATGCCGGAACCGTCTGGACGGTCAGCGCCTGCGCCGGCGTGACCGTCACGGTATCGGAAAGACCGACAGCCGCCATCAGGGAATCGACCCTGTGGTAGCCGCGGTCATCGCGCTCGGTATGAACCCCCAGGTAGAGGTTAATCTTTGCCGGCGCGGAAAGAGTCAGGGACCGATCGGTCACCGTTAATGCTCCTCGAGCTGATTGCCGAGCGGGGTAAAGATGTGCTCGCCGCTCTCAGGGTCGAACAGCTCGACCTGACCGGTGAGCACATCGATATACTGGTAGGACTGACGCGACTTGCGGCCACGACGCTCGTCGACCTCGACAATGAAGACGGCCGGGTGGACGCTCTTGATGGTGCCCATGCGCTCGACGACGCGGGTACGGCCCATGTTGGCCTTAACCTTGACGCGATCGCCCACCATATCGGTCAGCTTCTCGTGGATGTCGTCGACGTGATTGACTTCCATCTCTTCCATGAACAGGGCCTCCAGAAGGTGCAATTCAAAAAGGGGATAATACCCCTAAGATAGACAAAACTCTAATACTATAGCACCCTGTTGTGGCCATACGCAAGTAGCTAAATAAGCCCCGTCCCAAATACGTACCAGACGACAACCTCGCATGACCAGTTGTTACGCGGTTTGGTAAAACCGCGTAACCTAAAGGTTGACGGTGTCCAAGACGATGGTGAATGGGCCGTCGTTGACCAGGTCGACCTTCATGTCGGCGCCAAAGATACCGTGCGCCACATGCTCAACGTCCTCGTGCACAAGCGTCAGGAAGTACTCGTAGAGCTCGTTGGCAACATCGGGTGCGCCGGCATCCGTAAACGACGGACGGCGACCGTGGCGGCAGTCGGCGAACAGCGTGAACTGCGACACCACGAGCACCTCGCCGTCGACATCGGCAAGTGCCAGATTGGTCTTGCCGTTCTCGTCCTCGTTGATACGCAGCCCGCGGAGCTTGCCCCACAGCTTGTCGGCCTCGGCACGCGTATCGCCATGGCCCACACCCAGCAGCACCAGGTAGCCGCGTCCAATGCGGCCCACGCACTCGCCGTCGACCGTCACGCCGGCGTTGAGCACGCGCTGCACCACCGCACGCATGGCCTACTCCTCGCCCGTCAGCTTGGCGGACAGATGCTCGAGCGCGTGGAAACGATGGCTGATGGCGTTCTTCTCGTCAGCCGTCAGCTCGGCCATGGTCTTGCCCGGCGTGTCGACCGGCAGGAACAGCGGGTCATAGCCAAAACCATGGTCGCCGCGGCCCTCGTGCGCGATAACGCCCTCGCAGGCGCCCTCGCCATAGGTAACCAGACCGTCCGTGTCGATGAGCGCGACGACGCTCATAAAGCGCGCGGTGCGGTCCTCATCTGCCACGCCTTCCAGGTTAACGAGAAGCTTGGCGTTGTTGGCGGCATCGTCGCCGTGCACGCCCGCATAGCGCGCGCTATACACACCGGGCTCACCGTCCAGCGCGTCGACGACCAAGCCCGAATCGTCGGCAATGGCCATAAGGCCCGTCTCCTCAACCGCGGCTTGGGCCTTGATGATGGCGTTCTCCAAAAACGTCGTGCCGTTTTCCTCGGGATCCTCAAAATCGCCCAGCTGGCCGAGCGCCACAAAGCGAACCTCGGGCATAACCTTGCCCAAAATGGCCTCGATCTCGGTGAGCTTATGGGCGTTGCCCGTTGCCACGACGATGGTCGCCGCCGGGTCGAGGGTGTCGATGTCGATCTTCTCAAGTGCCATGAGTGGCCTCCTTGTTCTTATAACAACGCCACACAAAAGGTAATTAGGCTCTCAAGCCCCTCCCCTCGCGCGGCAGCAGCCTTACAGTTCAGCGTTTCCGCAGATAAAACCTGCCAAAATAAACCTGTCCCTTTTTGGCAGGTTAGGCGAGGGCTTGCCGCTGGAGCTCGATGAGCTCGGCAATGCCCTTGTCGCCCAAATCGAGCAGGGCATTGAGGCGCTTGCGGTCGAAGGGTGCCTGCTCGCCGGTGCCCTGGAGCTCGATCATCTCACCGGTATCGGTGGCGACAAGGTTCATGTCGACCTCGGCGTGACTGTCCTCGGAATAATCTAGGTCGAGCAGCGTATTGCCGTCGACAACGCCCATGGAGATGGCAGCCACCTGGCCGATAAGCGGGATGCGCTCGATCTTGCCCGCCTCGACCCACATGGCGAGGGCGTCGTGCAGCGCCACCCAGGCGCCGGTGATGCTCGCTGTACGCGTGCCGCCATCGGCCTGAATCACATCGCAGTCGACGGTGACGGTGTACTCGCCGAGCGCCTTCATGTTGACGACGGTACGCAGGCTGCGGCCAATGAGGCGCTCGATCTCCATGGAGCGGCCCTTGCGGTTGGCGTGCTCGCGCTTGCAGCGCTTGCCGGTCGACGCCGGCAGCATGGCGTATTCCGCGGTCACCCAGCCGGCCTTAGCTCCCTTTCGCCAGCCCGGCACGCCCTCCTCGATAGTGGCGGCGCACAGCACGCGCGTGTCACCGAACTCGGCCAAACACGAGCCGTGGGCGTGCTTCATGACGCCACGGGTGAGCTTAACGGGGCGCAACTCGTTGGCGGCGCGACCGTTAGCGCGGTTGACCTGCATGTACTCCATAGAAA
>USNX01000134.1 GCA_900556205.1 uncultured Collinsella sp. | reverse complement strand
GTCGTCGCCACGGTGCGCGTCTTTGACGGCTCCATCAAAAAAGGCGATACCTTGCGCATGATGCAGGCAAAGGGCGACTTTTTGGTCGATGGCGTGGGTGTCAAGCGTCCCGCCGAGACCCCGGTCGACGCGCTGACGGTCGGCGAGGTCGGATACGTGGTCACGGGCCTGAAGGACCCCGAGGCCGTTCGCGTGGGCGATACCCTCACGTGGGCGTCGAATCCCTGCCCCGAGCCGCTTCCCGGTTACCGCGAGGCCAAGCCCATGGTCTATACGGGCCTGTTCCCGATCGATAACAAGGACTACGAGAACCTGCGTGACGCGCTCGATAAGCTGCACGTCAACGACCCGTCGTTGGTGTGGGAGCCCGAGACCTCGGTGGCGCTCGGCTTTGGCTTCCGCGTGGGCTTCCTGGGCCTGCTACATATGGAGGTCGTCAAGGAGCGTCTGGAGCGCGAGTTCAATCTGGACCTTATTGCGACGAGCCCTTCGGTGGACTATCACGTCTACAAGACCGACGGCGAGATGATTGATGTCCGCAGCCCGCAGGATCTGCCCGAGGCTACGCGTATCGAGCGCATTGAGGAGCCTTACCTCAAGGCCAAGATTATCTGCCCGCCCGAGTATACGGGTGCCGTCATGCAACTCGCTATCGAGCACCGCGGCATTACGACCGACATGATCCATCTCACGAGCAAATCGGTCGAGATGCGCTTCGACATGCCGCTCGCCGAGCTCATCCTGGACTTCTTTGACCAGCTCAAGAGCCGCACCAAGGGTTACGCCTCGCTCGACTACGAGTTCAACGAGTACCGTCCATCCGAGCTTGTGAAGCTCGATATCCTGCTTTCGGGTGACGAGGTGGACGCGCTGTCGTTTATCGTCCACAAGGACAAGGCTTACGGTCTTGCCCGCGGCCTATGCGACAAGCTCAAGGAGATTATTCCGCGTCAGCTGTTCGAGGTGCCCATCCAAGGTGCTATCGGCAACAAGATCATTGCCCGCTCCACCGTCAAGGCGCGTCGCAAGGACGTGCTTGCCAAGTGCTACGGCGGCGATATTTCGCGTAAGCGCAAACTGCTCGAGAAGCAGAAAGAGGGCAAGAAGCGCATGAAAGCCATCGGCTCGGTCGAGGTCCCGCAGGAGGCCTTTATGGCGATTCTCAAGGTGGACGAGTAGGCCTATGGCGCTTTCCGAATACAGCGAGCGGTTGCTGGGCGCCTATGCCGAGCAACCGTTCCTTATGGCTCCCATGGCGGGCGTTACCGACCCTGCCTACCGCATCATGTGCCGCCGCCGCGGTGCCAACCTTGCCTACAGCGAGATGGTGAGCGTGGCAGGCCTTGCCTATGCCAGCAACAAAACGTGGCGCCTGGTGCTGCCGGCCGACGAGGAACAGCAGATTTGCGTGCAGCTCTTTGGTTCCAGGCCCGATCAGTTTGCGAGTGCCGTCGCTGCCGTCGAGGAGCGCGTGGGCGATCGCCTGTCATTGATTGATATCAACATGGCGTGTCCGGCTCGCAAGGTCGTTACCAAGGGCGAGGGCTCGGCGCTTATGCGCACGCCCGACCTGGCCGAGAAGATTGTCGAGGCAACGGTGGGCGCGGCGCATGTTCCCGTGACCGTGAAGATCCGCAAGGGTTTTTATGCCGAGGATCGCAACGCCGCAACGTTTGCCCAGATGCTCGAAGGGGCTGGCGCCTCCGCAGTTGCCGTGCACGGCCGTTGTGCCACGCAGCTCTATACGGGCCAGGCCGATTGGTCTGTCGTCGATGAGGTTGCCGACGCTGTCGATATTCCCGTGATTGGTTCGGGCGATGTGTTCTCGGCTGAGGACGCTGTTGGGCATCTGCGAGGCTCGGGTGTCAGCGCGGTGTTTGTCGCGCGCGGCATCTACGGCAATCCGTGGGTGTTCGGCGATGCCCGAGCCCTTGCACTCGATGGCACGCCGGTTCCTTCTCGCTCCTCGGTCGAGCGCCTGGAGGCTCTGCGTGAGCACCTGACGTTGACGCACGAGCTTCTGCCGCTTATGTCGCGCGCCCGTACGTATGCAAGCTGGTACTTAAAGGGTATGCCCCATGCCGCCGCCTGGCGCGCTCGGGTGGTGCGCTGTTCCACGTACGAGGAGTTTATGGCGCTGGTCGATGATATCGAGCGCGACGTGGTGGCCTGCGAGGCCGCCCTTGCCGCCGGCGAATCGGTGCCCGTTCATCCGCTGGAGGCCTAACGGTGGCCGTTACCGCGCTGTATGTGCACGTGCCGTTTTGCGCTCAAAAATGCCGCTATTGCGACTTTGACTCGCGCAGCTTTTCTCCGTGCGAGTTGGATGCTGCGCTCGATGCCTATTTTGAGCACCTGTATGCGCGACTCGATACCTTTGGCAGCGCTGGGGCACTCAGGCAGATCCGCACTGTCTACGTAGGCGGCGGCACACCGTCGCTGGCAGGGGAGCGCCTCGTGAAACTTGTCCGTCGTATCTCCATGTGGTGCAAGCCCGTTGAGTTTACTTGTGAAGCCAATCCAGAATCGCTGACGGCTGGGCTCGCCACCGCGCTTGACGAGGCAGGTGTCACGCGCATCTCTCTGGGCGTGCAGACGCTGGACAATACCGAGTTGGCTGTCATTGGCCGTATCCATGATGCCGAACGGGCGCTCGCCGCCATCGCGACGGTCAAGAACGCCGGGCTCGATGTTTCGTGCGACCTTATGTGTGGGCTTCCCGGACAGACTATGGCGAGCTGGCAGTACACGCTCGATGGCGCGCTTGCGGCGGCCCCGCACCATGTGTCGGTCTATCCGCTCACGCTCGAGGAGGGCACGCCGCTTTACCGCATGGCGTGCCGTGATGAGTCGCTTGAGCCCGATGAGGATTTCCAAGCCGCATGCATGGACGTTGCGCGCGAGCGGCTGAGTTCGGCGGGCTACCATCCGTATGAGGTGGCGAGCTACGCGCTCGATGGGCATGAATGCGCTCATAATATCGCCTACTGGACTGGTCAGGGCTATTTGGGTTTGGGTCGTTCTGCCGCGGGTATGCTCGATGCCGAGGATTTCGATCGCCTGGCCGGGCTGTTTCCTGACGTTCCCGCTCGCGGCGATGCGCACCGCGTGCGTCTGGTACAACGTGATGATGACGCGACGGCGTTTGAGGCCGAGTACCTGACGCATCGCGAGGCAGCAGCCGAGGACCTGATGCTCGCTTGTCGCATGACGCGCGGTGTTGCTTCCGACCTGTTGGTTCGCGCGGCTCGTGTCATCCCTGCTGATGAGCTGACAGCGGCTTGTGACCGCGCTCTTGAGCTTGGGCTTGCTGCTTGGGTGCCCGAGCACGGTGATGCCCATGTGAGACCTATCGCCTCTGTCGATGTCATCGCCGGCCGCACCTGTGCTCGCCTGGCGCCGACCCACCTAGGTTGGCTCGATGGAAATGTTCTGTTCGAGCTGTTTTGGGGTCTAGCCTAGGCCGCTCGGGTAGAATTACCGCAATATATACGCTGCTGTGAGCAGGAGGTTGCCGCGCATGGCGACGATGAACGAAAAAGATTACTACGAGATCTTGGGTGTCTCCAAGGACGCCACCTCGCGTGATATTCAAAAGGCTTTCCAGCAAAAGGCCCGCAAGCTCCATCCGGACGTCAATAAAGAGCCGGATGCCGAGGAGAAGTTTAAAGAGGTTTCCGAGGCCTACGCCGTGCTCTCGGACGAGCAGAAGCGTGCGCGTTACGACGCCATGCGCTCGGGCAATCCCTTTGCCGGTGCACCGACGGCATCTCCCTATGGCGGTGGCTATGCCGGCAGCGCCGGTTACGGCAATCCCTTTGAGGGCGGTTTCCCCTTCGGGGGCGCCTGGGGCCAGTCCCGTCGCGGCCAGGCGGCCTACAACCCCGAGAGTGGCGCCAACGTGGTCGTCGATATCAAGCTCGACGCCAAGGAGGCCAAGAGCGGTGCCCGCAAGACCGTTCGCTACACCCGCTTTGACACCTGCGGACATTGTGGCGGATCGGGTTCCGTTTCGTCAGAGCATGCCCATACCTGTCCGAGCTGCGGTGGTCGCGGCCATATCGATGTCGACCTGTCCTTCCTGTTTGGTGCGGGCACGTTCCAGACGGTTTGTCCTGAGTGCGGCGGTTCCGGCAAGGTCGTTGCCGATCCGTGCCCCGATTGCGGTGGCAGCGGCCGTACCCGCGTAACCTCCGAGCAGACGATTGAGTTTCCCGCCGGCACGCATGATGGCGACGAGGTGCGCATCCCCAACATGGGTCACGCCGGCACGAACGGCGCTTCGGGCGGTGACCTGGTCGGTCGTGCGCACGT
>USNX01000133.1 GCA_900556205.1 uncultured Collinsella sp. | reverse complement strand
GACAACGAGTGGGATGCCTACCTTGAGCGCGAGGGCGATATCCTGGCAGCCAAGGAGGAGCGCAATGCCAAGGCAGCCGGCATGCCGACCAAGAAGCGCGCGCCTCGTATGAGCGAGGAGGAGCTGGCGGCTGATGCCGCAGCCTTTGCGCAGGCGGCTATGCAGGAGGATGCAGAAGCCGCATCCGATGATGCCGGCGATGACTGTGCCGTCAATGCCGGCGCCGACACCGACGCCGACAAATAGCCTTTGTGGTGAAAGCCTCTGCGGGGAAACCTGCGGAGGCTTTTTCTTTTGAGCGATATGGGGCCGTCTGTTGATTGGGGACAGACTTAAATGAGCGTTTTCACGCATTTAAGTCTGTCCCCAATCAACATTGCTGCGGCACTTTGCTCAACTAAAGCGTACAATAGCGCCTATGCGAAAGGGGAACAGATGATCAACGAAACTATGTATGCTCGCGGTGCGGAAAGCTCCATCATCCGCGAGATCTTTAGCTATGGTCTTGAGCGCAAGGCACAGATCGGTGCGGAAAACGTATTCGATTTTTCGCTGGGCAACCCGAGTGTTCCGGCGCCCGCTGCCGTGGCTGAATCCATTAAGAAGGCCCTGGAGCTGCCGAGTGACCAGCTGCACGGCTACACCCCCGCTCCGGGCCTGCCGCAATGTCGAGCAGCCGTCGCCGAATCGCTCAACCGCCGCTTTGGCACGAGCTATGAGGGTAAGGACGTCTTTATGACGGTGGGTGCCGCGGCTTCGCTCACCTGCACGCTCAACGCCGTTACGAACCCGGGCGACGAGGTTATTGTTATCGCCCCGTACTTTCCGGAGTATCGCGTTTGGATTGAGAAGGCCGGCTGTATGTGTGTTGAGGCGCTCGCCGATGAAGATACGTTCCAGCTGAGCGTG
The DNA here is from genome assembly GCA_900556205.1 of uncultured Collinsella sp. Taxonomy (GTDB): domain Bacteria; phylum Actinomycetota; class Coriobacteriia; order Coriobacteriales; family Coriobacteriaceae; genus Collinsella. The sequence goes on along the minus strand of USNX01000133.1, from coordinate 3,420 downwards.
GACAACGTGCTCAAGGCGATCAGCGATAAGACGGCGGCCGTCATCATCGACTCGCCCAACAATCCGACCGGTGCCGTATATACACGCGACACGCTGACGCGACTGGCCAATGTTCTGCGCGAGGCCAACGCTCAGCGCGATCCCGAGAATCCGATTATGCTCATCTCGGATGAGCCGTACCGCGAGATTGTGTACGGTGCCGAGGTGCCTTGGGTGCCCTCGATCTACGAGCACACCATCGTGTGCTACTCGTATTCCAAGTCGCTGTCGCTGCCGGGCGAGCGCGTGGGGTGGATCTTGGTTCCCAACACCAATCCGCAGGCTGCCCGTCTGATGCCGGCTGTTGCGGGTGCTGCCCGTACGCTAGGTTTTGTATGCGCACCGGCACTCTTCCAGCGCGTAATCATCGATTGCATCGATGAGCCGAGCGATGTCGAGGCCTATGCGCGCAACCGCACCGCGCTTACCGACGCACTAGCGGAGTACGGCTACACCTATGTTGAGCCGGATGGTGCATTCTACCTGTGGGTGAAGGCGCTGGAACCCGATGCGAATGCGTTTTGCGAGCGTGCAAAGAAGTATGAGTTGCTTGCGGTTCCCTCGGACAGCTTTGGTATGCCGGGTTGGTTCCGCCTGGGCTATTGCGTGAGTTACGAAACGATTATCAATTCGCTACCCGCTTGGAAACAGTTGGCGGACGAGTATCGTTAAAAGTAAAGCGCTCTGCCTACAATGTTTTACGTGAAACGGGGTTTGGTGTTAAGCCAGACCCCGTTGTCATGGACGTTGTGTCTTTGGGATGGAGTGGTTTTACGACTATCGAAGGCTATGCGTACAATGAATATAAGCGACGGCCGTGCCAGATAAGGAGACCTGATGCCCTACCTGCTTTCTTGTGACATTCATACCCATACGATGTTCTCTGCGCATGCATATTCGACCATTGAGGAGAATGTGTACTGGGCGGCAGAGCGTGGTCTGCAGGTGCTCGGATCTGCCGACCATTTGAGCTCTATGGTTACGGCTTGCCCCAATGACCTGCGCAGTTACCAGTTCTTTATCAACCAGGATATCTGGCCGCGCATTTGGAGCGGCGTGCTGGTGCTGCGTGGTGCCGAGGCCGATATCGTTTCGCTGGACGGAAGCCTGTTTGGCGAGGACACTCCTGTCACGCTCGATATTGCCGGCGATTCGTACAGCCGTCAGCATTCGCTGTTCGATTTGGTTACGCGTAATTTGGATTATTTGGTTGCGAGCGTGCATAATCCGCAGATTGCTGAAGGCGCGACGCTGGCCCAGACGACCGAGATGTATATCAATGCCCTGGAGCACCCCAAGGTGTTCATGCTGGGTCACACGGGGCGTTCGGGCGTGCCGTTCGATATCGACGAGGTGCTGTTGGCAGCTAAGGCCAAGCACAAGATTATCGAGATCAACAACCATAGTCTTGAACACGGTGTCGACACTGAGCATTGGGTCGTATGCCGCAAGATCGCCGAGCGCTGCGCCGAGCTGGGCGTGGGCATTGGCGTTTCGACCGATGCGCACATTGGCATGGCAATTGGTAAGCTCGATTACGCTCGCAAGATGCTCGACGAGATTCACTTCCCGTTGGATCTGATCGTGACGCGCGATCGCGAGACGCTGCTGTGCGAGATGGCGGCAGCCGGCGTGTGCGACCTGCGCAAGGGGATATAGCGGGATTTATAAACCAAGCGAAGGGGGCGGCCCAGACGGGTCGCCCCCTTTCTTGTCCCAAAAATCTACTGAGGTTGGTTAGCGGCGTTCGAGGACCGCTACGGTTTCGGTGTGGTCGGTGTGAGGGAACATGTCGACGGGCGTGATCTTGAGCAGGCGATAGCCTCCGTCGAGGAGCTGGTGCAGGTCGCGCTCTTGGGTCACGGGGTTGCAGCTGATATAGGTGATGCGGCGCGGCTTAAGTGCGCAGGCAGCTTCGAGGAACTCGGGGGTGGAGCCGGCACGCGGCGGGTCGATGGAAAGGACATCGACGCGTTCGTTGTTGTCGGCGGCATCCAGGATGTAGTCGGTGGCGTCGTCGGCCATAAACCAAGCGCTGCGGGTGAGGCCGTTGAGCTCGGCATTGCGACGTGCGTCGGCAATGCCCGCCGGGTTGCGCTCCACGCCGAGCAGCATAATGCCGATACCCTTGTTCTGGGCATCTTTAGCTGCGCAAAGGCCGATGGTACCGCTGCCACAGTAGGCATCCATAAGAATGTCACCCTGCTGCAGGTCCATGCCGTCAATCGCGAGCTGATAGAGCAGCTCGGTCTGCTGCGGGTTGGTCTGGTAGAACGCGGTGGGGGAGATATCGAACTCACAGCCGAGTAGCTGGTCGCGCATGCACTCGGCGCCATAGACGATACGAGTCTCCTCACCCAAGATGGCGTTACCGGGACGGCCATTGATGTTTTGGGCAACGGTGACGATGTGCGGATTGAGTGCGGCGACAGCCTCAAAGAACTCCTGCGCATGCGGCAAGTCGCGCTGAGCGGTCACGAGCGTGACCATGACCTGGTCGGTACGCCAACCGCAGCGGACGACGGCATAGCGAAGCAAACCAAGATGCTTGTCCTCATTAAAGGCGGGAATATGCAGCCGCTCAGCTTCGCGTGCGATGCCGTTGAGAATCTGACGGGCGCCCGGTGCCTCGACGGGGCATTCGGGTACGGCAACGATCTTGTGCGTGCCGCGCTCAAAGAAACCGCAACGGACGGCGCCCTCCTTACCGGGAGCAAAGGGAGTGGCAGCCTTATGACGAAAGCCACGCGGCGCAGGATATTTGCCCGGGTCGCCCAGGGTGACGCCCATACCGCGAATGGGGTCGACGCTAATACCCTCACGCTCGCAAAGAGCAGCAAAAAGCTCCTCCATAGCAGCCTGCTTGGCGGCGAGCTGCTTCTTATAAGGACGATTGAGCGCCGTACACCCACCGCAAGCTTTCATGATCGAACAGGGAGACTTGGGGTCCACAGCCTTACGCGCAGACGAAACCTGATCTTTATGCGAGCGCTTGGAGCGAGTCTGAGATGCCTTATCCTCGCTCCGACGAGAGCCGGGACGCTTGGCCTTGGCCCTGCTCTTAGTCGATTTGCTTTTTGCAGCTTTAGAAGACTTGGATTTCGTAGAAGATTTCTCCTTCTTCGACCCCTCAGCCGCCTCCACCAAAGCACGACGAGCTCTACGATCCGCACGAGATTCTGCCATCAATAACTCCACTAATTCATGAATTAAAGCTGCAAGTATTGTACCGTGCCAAGCCAGCAGGCGATATACAAGCGGTTTAATCGTGTCAGCGATAAGTCCAACGATGTTTGCCCGGCGTGGGCGGGGAGCGGCGCGTAATTAAGTTTATCGCGAGTTCCGCACGCAAAGGAAAGCACTTAATGTGCTTTCCGTCTT
>USNX01000132.1 GCA_900556205.1 uncultured Collinsella sp. | reverse complement strand
GGGTATTTTGGATGAGTTGCTCGATCAGTTTCTCGATAAGCCTAAAAAGGTTGCGCCGCGTGTTCGCATGGCGCTTCGTATCTCGGCCTTCGAGATGCTTTACCTACATACCCCTGGGCGCGTTGCGGTGAGTCAGGGCGTTGAGCTAGTTCGCAGCGGAGCTAAGTCTGCCGCCGGTTTGGCCAATGCCGTGCTGCATAAGGTCGCGGACAACGTTGAGGACTTTGCTACTGCGTCCGATGTGGATGAGTCTGAGCGACGCTTGGTTCGTCTGTCGCGCCTGATGGGTCTACCGCGTTGGCTGTGCGCTCGCATTATGGCATCGTTCGACACGCCTGAGGGTGCGCTTAACTTTGCCGGCAATCTGGCCCCCGCGCCGCTGGCCCTGCATGAGAACGCCTTTGCGACCAAGCTCGATCCGTTTATCTCCCAGCTTGTGGCACCTGTGTTCCCGGGCTGCCATGCCCCGGTTGATGCCCAGGTTACCGTTGCTTCGGGTGTGTTTGAGCGTGCTGCCGCGGTGGCATCTGATCTCAACGCCCAGCTCATCGCCACGGCAGCCACGCGCCCCGGAAGCTGCCTTGAGATTGGTGCCGGTCGTGGCACCAAGACCTATGTGATGATGTGCCAGGCCAAGCGTGCCGGCTACGACCGCCAGCACACTGCTCTCGATTTGCACGACCGTAAGTGCGACCTGAATCTCGCTCGCCTGCATAAGGCCGGTATTCAGGGCGTTCGTACGGTTTCGGGTGATGCCTGCGAGCTTGATGAGGTGCTCACTTCGTTTGATGCCATGCTTGGCGAGCCGGTTAAGTTCGACACGGTCTTTATCGATGCGCCGTGCTCGGGCACCGGCACCATGCGCCGTCACCCCGAGATTCCGTGGCGTCTGACCGAAAAGGATGTGACGGTTGAGCTGCCCAAACTGCAGTTGACGATGCTCAAAGAGGCTGCTGAGCGCGTGGCTGCCGGTGGCGAGCTCATCTATGCGACGTGCTCGGTCTTCGACGAGGAGAACACGCAGGTTGTGGACGCTTTCCTGAACTCTCCCGAGGGTGCCGGCTTTAGTGTGGCACCCCTTTCCGAGGCGCAGATTCTGCAACTTCCCGATTTCGCGCAGGCCAAGAAGCTCGTATCCGTACGCCAGAACGATCGAGGCCTCTTCCAAAGCGTGCCGGTAAACGCCGACTCCTACGACGGCCACTTCTGCGCCCGCCTGGTCCACAAGTAGCTACTAAGTTGCGGTGAAATAGGGATTGAATATAGGCTTCTAGCCGCCAAACAGTCCTTATTTCACCGCAACTCATAAGGAAACCTGGGTAGCTAAAGAAACGGCCCCGCGATCGGTGTTGATCGCGGGGCCGCGTTGTTTCTAGTGGTTATGCGGGCAGTTGGCGCAGCAGCCGCTGGTGGCGCTGGTGCTGGCGCCGCCGCTTCGCTGGTCGGTGTTGTAGAAACCGCTACCCTCAAATTTAATGCCGCTGGCCGAGAACGTCTTGGCCGCCGGGGCACCGCAGCTCGGGCACACGACCTCGGGAGTCTCGGACATGGGATGCTCAACCTCAAACACGTTGCCGCAGCTCGAGCACTTGTAATCGTAGCGCGCCATAATACTTCCTTTTCAGCACAAAGCGGGCAGATTACTCTGCCCGCAAAAATTCAAACGTCTGTAACTGTACCCTATATCGGGGGTTTTATCACGCTTCGCCCCAGAATCTATGGTTGTTGCGCAGGAGCTGTGCGGTTTTGTTCTCGGCGGCTGCAATGTCCGCCTCGTCAGCCTGCCAGGTCCAGTTGCCCGTGGCCACGCCCGGAACGTTCATGCGGGCGCCGTCGCCAAGCCCCAGGATATCCTGCAGCGGCATCATCACCAGGGGAGCGTCGCTTGCCAGCGCGTCGCTCATCAGCTTGGCCGCAAACTCAACACCGCTCGGCTCGTCGCCGCCGGCAAAGGAACGCGTACACCAGCCGGCGAGCGTCGAGGTGTCGTGCGTCGACGTGTACAGAATCTTGCCGGGCGTGGGATGCACACCGCAGCGAACGTCGTAGTCGCTAAACTCCAGCACGTCCATGCCGGGGAAGCCGCAGGTCGAAGCCATGGCGCGAACACCGGGCGTCAAATAGCCCAGGTCCTCGGCGATAAAGTTGAGCGGACCCAGCTCGTCATAAACGGTCTGGAACAGGTCCTTGCCCGGCCCCGCCAGCCACCGGCCGTCGGCGCAAGCCTTGCCTGCGGGGATGCTATAGTAGCTGTGGAAGCCCAGGAAGTGATCCAGACGCACACGGTCGTAGAGCGAGAACGCGCGGCGCAGGCGATCCATCCACCAGCTATAGCCGTTCTGCTTCATGTGGTCCCAGCGGAACGTCGGGTTGCCCCATACCTGGCCCTCGGGCGCAAAGTTGTCGGGCGGCGCACCGGAAATCTCAATCGCCTTGCCGGTATCGGACAGCCAGAAGTTCTCGGGCTCGCTCCACGCATCTGCCGAATCGTCGGACACGTACATAGGAATATCCCCGATAACCTCGATGCCCTTCTTGTGCGCATAGTTCATGAGCTCGCACCAAGCCAGGTCAAAGCGGTACTGCATGTACGCCTGCAGCTCGGCCTCGTCGTGGAAGCGCTTGTCATCGATTAGATACTCGTTGTAGCGCGCGACATCTGCCGGCCAATCGTGGCGCGACTCGCCCTCAAAGTACTTCTTAACGGCCATGTAGACGCAGTATTTCTCGAGCCAATCGGCATTGCGATGTTTAAACGCGGTGTAGAGCGGATCGGCATCCTCGCCGCCGCGAGCCTTCCAGGTCTCAAAGTCGGCGGCCAGTTCCTCGTGGCTTTCGGGCAGCAGGTCGATATTGCCCGCAAAGGCCGAAGGGCCAGCGTAGGGGGAGCGGAAGAAGTCCGTCGGGTTGACGGGCAGGACCTGCCAGTAGCGCATGCCCATGGCGGCCAGGTGGTCGATAAAGCGACGCGTGGGCGCGCCGATCGTGCCGGGCTTGCCGTCGTCGGTCGGCACCGAGGTGATGTGGCACACGACGCCCGCGCCGTGGTCGAGCGGCTCCTGTAGACGCTGCTCGGCGTGGTGGTAGATGATCGACGAACCCAGCGGATACAGGTCGAGCGTGACCGTGCCGTTGTGAATCTCGCACTCGTGACCGCTAATAACGTCGCTCGCGCATTCACCGAGCGCCGGAATCGTCACGCGGTGCGAATTGCGCAGGCTGCGGTTGATGATGACGGTCGCGGATTCGCCGTCCTTGCCCGTGCGGTTGTAGGCCAGCACCTCGTCGTTGAGCGCGAAGGCCTTGATCTCACCGTCAATCATAAACGGCAGCGCGCGGCGCACGGCCGAGGCGTTCTTGACGATCGCGAGCGTGTCGAAGTCGTGCAGGTTTTCCTTGGTCGGCAGGGTGCGACGGTTGCCCGGGTCGGTAAGACCCTCCAAGCCGTACTCGTCGCCGTAGTAAATCGAAGGCACGCCGGGGAAGGTCATCTGCATAAGCGTGGCAAGCCAAAAACGGCTCTTGGCCAGGCCCATCGCGCCTTCATCCAAGCGCCATTTGCTGCGCTCGCACTCGGGCAGCTGCGACTCGTCGGGGCCGCCGCCGAGCACCGAGATGATGCGAGGACGGTCGTGGCTCGACAGCAGATTGAGCGCGCAAGACAGAGCCTCACGCGGATAGTTCTCACGTAGGGTCTCGATGTCCTCGGCCGCCTGATAGGCGTTCTTGTAGCCCATCAAAAAGCCGATGACCATGTCGCGGAAGGGGTAGTCCATTGCGGAGTCCAGCTCGGAGCCCTGCAGGTAGCGGCGCAGATGGCCGTAGCTGATCTTGTTGGAGGCGTCTTCCCAGACCTCGCCGAGCAACAGTGCATCGGGCTTTTCGGCGAGCACGGCCTTCTTGATCTCGGCCAAGAAGTCGTCGGAGAGCTCGTCGGCCACGTCCAGGCGCCAGCCATGGGCACCGGCGCGCAGCCATTTGCGGATGACGCCGTCCTTGCCCAGGAGCTTCTCGCGCACCAGCTCGGATTTCTCGTTGATGGCGGGCATGTTGCCCACGCCCCACCAGCAATCGTACGAGCCGTCCTCGTGGAAGGTAAACGCATCGCGCCACGGGGAATCCTCGCTCTGCCAGGCGCCCACGCCGGGGTAGTTGCCGTAGCGGTTGAAATAGATGGAGTCGTCGCCCGTGTGGTTGAAGACGCCGTCCAGAATAATGGAAATGCCCAGCTTCTCGGCTGCCTGGCACAGCTCGGTAAAGTCTTGTTCTGTGCCCAGAATCGGGTCGATCTTGGTGTAATCAGCGGTGTCGTAGCGATGGTTGCTTGCGGCCTCAAAGATGGGGTTGAGGTAGATGGCCGTAAAGCCCAGCTCGGCGATGCGGGGCAGGTCTTCCTGGATACCCTTAAGCG
>USNX01000131.1 GCA_900556205.1 uncultured Collinsella sp. | reverse complement strand
ACATCAAGCCGTGGCCTGCGATGGAGCCCCTCGGCGACGATATCCTGCTCAAGGTGTGCTCCAAGATCATGGACCCGGTCACCACGACCGACGAGCTCATCCCCTCGGGCGAGACAAGCTCCTTCCGCTCCAACCCGCTGGGCCTGGCCGAGTTTACGCTCAGCCGCCGGGACCCTGCCTACGTGGGTCGCTCCAAGGAGGTCGACGCGGTGGAAAAGCGCCGCGTTGCCGGTGAGGCGGCGGGCGACCTGGCGGCGCTCGACGCCGAGCTTGCGGGCGTGTTTGAGGCGCTGGCCGGCGCGGGTGTCGCGGCCGATGCCAAAGCGACCGAGTATGGCTCCATGCTCTACGCCAAGAAGCCGGGCGACGGTTCCGCCCGCGAGCAGGCCGCGAGCTGCCAGCGCGTGATCGGCGGCCTGGCCAACATCGTCCACGAGTACGCCACCAAGCGCTATCGATCCAACGTGATGAACTGGGGCATGGTGCCCTTCCAGATGGAGGCCGAGCCCAACTTTGAGGTGGGCGATTACGTCTTTGTGCCGGGTGTCCGCGCCGCGCTCGACGGCGATCTGCAGAACATCGCCGCCTACGTGGTGCGCGCCGACGGTGCGGTTGAGCAGATTGAGCTCTATATCGCTGATATGACGGCCGAGGAGCGCGCCATCGTCAAGGCCGGCTGCCTGATCAACTACAACAAGTTCAAGGCCGCTGCCGAGTAACGCACTTAATTGTCCGCCCGGGGCTTACCCTTTCCCGCCCGCTCACGCGCTTCGCGAGGGTCGCGTTCGGGAAAGGGTAAGCCCTGGGCTACATTCTTGCGTTCTCGTTGGGTCTTGAGGGACGCTAATAAATAGACTTGCTTGATGCCGCCTCTGTTAATGGGGCGGCTTCTTTTTGTCGAAAACCGCCACAAAGGGGACAGGCACCTTTGTGGTGGTCCGCGGTTTGTCTCGTTCTGTAACAGGTAGACCCTTATTTGCCGAGTAGTTGTTACAGATCTAGATAAACGGGCACCGCTGAATAATTCATCTCGATCCGTAACATCTGGACCCAAAAACGGCCGCTAGATGTTACAGATTGAGATGGCGAACGCCGGGGCCGAAGATCACCACAAAGGCTCCTGTCCCCTTTGTGGTGGTGGGGGGCGAGCTCGATGTTGCCGTGCTCGTTGAACGACATTCTAATGAGCGTCCCTACAGGATTTCATCCGGGCTGGCGGGTTTGGTTGTTTCGGGGATGCCGAGTTTGGATGACGCGAAATCGTCAACATTGTCCTTGATTCCGTCTCTGGTGTAGACGGTGACCATATAGGTGCTGTGCCCGAATTCGCCCTTGTCGCGTGTTGCCCAGGCATCCCAGTAGGCGGCCCCGTTTCGCCCTTTGATTTTTCCGACACGGCGGAGTTCTGTTCGCTTTAATTTCTGGTTGCTATAGATGGTTCGACCGGCCTCCTCGGTGAGCCCGCACTGTCCAAGCATCTTGTCGAGGACTTGGTTCATGTGGCGCTCATCGGTGTTTGGTGCGTAGTCGTAGGCGAGGGTGATGGAGTCGAGGGGCTGGTCGTCGATCAAATAATTCATCGTCTGAGGTTCAAGGCTGAAATGGGGGAAGCATCCATCAATCGTTCCGAGCAGTGGTAACTTTGACCGCCAAATTCCGGTGGGAATTCCATCTTCGTAGAACACGCCGCGACAGATAAAGGAGAGCGAGGTGGCACGCGAGCCGGCGTCGACCATTCCGCATAAATCGAAGGGCGAGGCGATACCAAGGGAAAAGGGCGTGATGGCGATAAGGAAGAGCATCACGATGGGTATGGCGAGAATGGCGATGACGTTGCGACCGGTGGAATGAGGCGGCTTCATATGCGCTCCTCGAGACAAAGATCTGTTGAGGATAGGCAGAAATGGATATGTTCAGAGAACAATTCAAGTTTAATCTCATGGCGCGAGATGGTCGACCGTTAGCGTCGAAAACCACCACAAAGGTGCCTGTCCCCTTTGTGGTGGTGAGGAGCGCGCGGCTCCTTTTGGTAATAGTGCTGGCTGGCGATATTATTAGTGCAGGTGGCGAAGGTTTGCATTGTGGGGTGTTTTGCCGTGAGCCGTTTTGCCCGTATTGGATTGATTGTCTTGGCGCTTGCGATCGCTGTGGTTGGCGCGGGCGCTGTCGGTATGGCATTTCTACCTGCTGCGGTGACGGAGCCGGTGGTCAAGCCTGTGACTCATTCTGTCGAACTTCTGACCGGCGACGACAAGCCTGAGACCATTACCGTTGATTTTGATGAGCAACCGGCTGCGCTGGGCATTAGTAATTATCCACTTATTCAGCTTGGGGCTATGCGCTATACCACGGATTCTAGTCTGATCGACAGGGCGTCCGAGCTGCTCAAGGGCAAAACCTTTAAGCGCTGGTATGGATATGCATCCTATCGGGCAAAAGCGAACGACATGGTTGGCGGATGCCGCTCGTCCATCGAGTTGGACACCGCGAATGGCACTAAGTTATGTGATGTTTCGTACGATCCTGGCTACGAGGGCAATGAGGGGCCGGGTATCTACATCTTGGACGGCGATGTCGCCTATGTCATGGAGGGCAACCAGACCGAGCTCAACGATTTTATGGGTCAGTGCATTCAGGATGCCTATGAACAGACCTGCTTGCCCGACCCGCAGGCTGCACGCGATAGTGGGTCTGCCCGTACATGGTTGTTCGAGGATGAGATGTCCTGGAACGCCGAATCGGGAAGCACGGGTTCGGCGAAGGAGTAGAGACCGCGACCACCACAAAGGTGCCTGTCCTCTTTGTGGTGGTTTTCGGTCTGTCTCGATCTGTAACATCTTGGCCGCTAAAAGTGGGCCTGGTGTTACGGATTTAGATTTTCGATTCGGGTGTCTTCTGTTTGTCTCAATCTGTAACAGGTAGAGCTCTATTTGCCGAGTAGTTGTTACAGATTGAGACAAGCGGGCGCCGCTGGTCATTTCATCTTGATTTGTAACATCTGGAGCCATAAACAGTCGCTAGATGTTACAGATTGAGATAGTAAGGGGATGAGGCCGCAGCGGGTGAGCGCGCCTGTCCCCTTTGTGGTGATTTTCCATGTCATGAGAGCACTCAGAAAATCTTATATATAGAGACTTAGATTTATGTATAAGATCGTACAAAGCTGGCAACAATACTTCTCGAACAACGTGAAGCCGCCCCGTAGGGCGGCCACCCCAAGAGAGGTGATTCCATGAGAATCGATAAGCTAGCAATGACGTCGCGCGAGGCGTTGCAGACCGCCATGAGCACGGCTGCCGACGCGCAGGCCGGCGCGGTGGAGCCGATTCACCTGCTGTCTGCCCTGCTCGGTGCCGGTGAACGCAATATCTCCGTGATCATCGAGCGCATTGGTGCCGATCCGGCTCAACTCGCGCGCTCCACGCAGGATGCCATCGACCATGCGCCCAAGGTTTCGGGCGAGGGTCAGCAGATGGGCCTGTCCAACGAGCTTGTCCGCGTCATCGAGAAGGCCGAGAAGAAGGCTACCAAGATGGGCGACAGCTTTGTGGTGACCGAGCATCTGCTGATGGCGCTTGCCGAGGACAAGGGCGAGGCGGGCCGCGTGCTGCGCGACGCCGGCGTGACCAAGGAGCGCATCGAGCAAGTCTACGAGGAGCTGCGTGGCGATGACCGCGTGACGTCTGCCGAGGACAAGACTCAGTTTGAGGCGCTGGAGCAGTACGGCCGCAACATCTGCGACCTCGCCCGTGCCGGCAAGCTCGACCCGGTCATCGGTCGTACCGACGAGATTCGCCGTACCATCCAGGTCCTGTCCCGCCGCACCAAGAACAACCCCGTGCTCATCGGCGAGCCGGGCGTCGGCAAGACGGCCATCGTCGAGGGCATCGCCCAGCGTATCGTGGCCGGCGACGTGCCGAGCACCCTGCGCGACCGCGACCTCATCGAACTCGACATGAGCGCGCTGGTCGCCGGCGCCAAGTATCGTGGCGAGTTCGAGGACCGCCTGAAGGCCGTGCTCAAGGAAGTCCAAAAGTCCGAAGGCAAGGTCATCCTGTTCATCGATGAGCTACACACCATCGTGGGCGCGGGTGCCACCGAGGGCTCCATGGACGCCGGCAACATCCTCAAGCCGGCGCTCGCCCGTGGCGACCTGCATGCGATCGGCGCGACCACGCTCGACGAATACCGCAAGTACATCGAGAAGGACGCGGCGCTCGCGCGTCGTTTCCAGACCGTGATGGTCAGCGAGCCTACCGTCGAGGACACCATCTCGATCCTGCGTGGCCTTAAGGAGAAGTATGAGATCTTCCACGGCGTGCACATCACCGATGGCGCGCTCGTGGCTGCCGCCGACCTTTCCGATCGCTACATTGCCGACCGCTTCCTGCCCGACAAGGCCATCGACCTGGTCGATGAG
>USNX01000130.1 GCA_900556205.1 uncultured Collinsella sp. | reverse complement strand
CTCATGAGCATGACGTTGACGCCAAAGGGCTTATCCGTCTTGGCGCGCAGCTCATGAATCTGGTCGCGAAGCCAGTTGGCGTCGGCGTTCATGGCCGCGATGATGCCTAAGCCACCCGCCTCGGACACTGCGGACGCCAGCGAGGCATCGGCAATCCAGGCCATACCGCCCTGGAACACGGGCTTTTCGATGCCGAGTAGATCGCAGAGAAGAGTCTTGAGCATCTCTACTTCTCCAATGCCGCCTCGACCGTATCGGCGAACTCGCCGACCGTCTTGGGGTTCTCCTCGGTATCGAGCTGGATGCCAAACTCGTCCTCGACGGCAACGAGGATCTCGACGGTGCCCAGGCTGTCGAGACCAATCTCCTCGAGCGTGGACTCGGGCTTCATCTCGACATCGTCAAGACCGGCGGTCTCGCGGATAACGTCGCAAACGCGCTCGAAGGTCTTCTGATCTGCCATGGTATTTCTCCTTTGGTTGTGCCCTAGGGCGTTTTTATTTCCTATGTGCGACTACTTCCAACGAAGCAGATAGCCACCTATATCCAGACCGGCGCCAAATCCAACCAAGGCGATGGTGTCGCCTGTGTGAAGTGCACCGGCGTTTGCCAGCCGGTCGAGGGCAAGCGGAATGCATGCGCTCGAAATGTTGCCGGTCTCGCGCAACGTGCGAACCACGCGCTCGTCCGGCACGCCCAGGCGCTTGACCGCCTGACTCAGGATTCGTTCGTTAGCCTGATGGAATACAAAATGATCGATGTCTTCGACCAAAATGCCCGCATCGATCGCAAGCTTATGGACCGTGTCGCAGATGGCGTTGACGCCGAACTTGAACACGCGGCGGCCATTCATGGACAGCACGCTCGCGCTATCTGCGGAAGCCTTAAACGGCGAGGTACCGACCAGACCGGGAACGCGCAACGTCTCGACGTCGGGCGCCGTCGAAAGCTCAACGGCAAGGGGGTTGTCTCCCCCAGCTTCAATCACTGCGGCGCCTGCCCCATCGCCAAAAAGCACGCAGGTGGCACGGTCGGTCCAGTCGAGCGCGCGCGTCATCTGCTCGGCAGCAACGACAAGCACGCGCTCGGCGCGACCGCGGGCGATATAGCCCTCGGCGACATCGAGCGCAAATACGAAGCCGGCACAAGCCGCCGAGACATCGAAGGCAGGGCACGTCGCGCCTAGTCGCTCAGCAACGGCACACGCCTCAGCGGGAACAAGGTGGTCACCCGTCGTCGTCGAGCAGACGATCAGATCCAGCTGGCTCGCGTCGATTCCGGACACCTGGAGTGCCCGCTCGCTCGCCGCTACGGCAAGGTCGTCAAGTGACTCGGTGGTGCAGACGTGGCGGCTCTTGATACCTGTGCGAGTTAAAATCCACTCATCCGAGGTATCGAGGAACTCAGACAGCTCGTCATTGGAAACACTGCGCTCAGGAAGTGCCGAACCTGTTCCAAGAATCGTGAAACCCATCACTAACCTCCTTTGAGTTGTTGACGTGTTTACATCGACCAAGAGAGGATAACGCATTTCAGTCTTTGTTGACGTGTTAACATTAAATTGTCCAAATGCAACAAAGGCTTCACATTGTGTCTATCTCTCGACACCATTGCGTCATTCACTTATTCAATAAGGAGGTAGCAGCCGCTATGGATGCCCAATTAACGATTGTCGACGTAACCGGATCGACCAACGATGACCTGCTCGAGGCAGGAAAACAGGGTGCGCCACACGGCACAGGACTTGCCGCCCGCGCGCAAACGGCAGGACGCGGCCGGCGCGGCCACAAGTGGGATTCAACCGCCGGCAACCTATTGCTTTCGATTGTCCTGCGTCCATGCGTTAATCCCGCAAAGTACTCTGGTCTTGCCGCCGTCAGCGGCCTAGCGGTGCTCGAAGCACTCGAAAAGCAGGGTCTTGCAAACGAGATTCGCCTTAAATGGCCCAACGACCTGGTCGCGCGAGGACGCAAGCTCGGCGGCATTCTGGTCGAGGCCGCACGCGATAACGAAGGCAAACCTTTCGCCGTCTGCGGCATTGGTGCCAACGTAAACTACACGCCCCAAGAGGTGCCCGATGGCGGCCTGGCGGCAATTAGCCTCTCGGACCTCAACGAGAGCGTTCCCGCCGTTGACATGCTCCTCGATGAGGTCTATCACGCAGTTATAGACGCTGTAGATACCTGGGCAGAGCGCCTCAACGCCAAGGAAGAAGACGCCGGTCCGCTCGCGCCCGTCCACGACGAATATATCGCTCACCTCAATTGGATCGGGAAGCACGTTATCGCCCGCTCCCCCGCTGGAGACGAGCTGGCACGAGGCATATTTAGAACGGTCGACGATTGCGGCCGCGCATGCATTGAGACCGAGAGCGGCTTGTGCGTCTTCCACTTCGAAGAAGCATCCTTGCGCCCCCTGAGCGAATAGGGCGCCGCAGCCGTCGGCTCGGCAGACGAATTCGCTATCCCAAAATCTAAACTCAAAACAAAAGGGCCCCGCTACCGTAACGGCAGCGGGGCCCTTTAAGCTATGAGCGATATCGCTTAGAGCTTGATGTCGATGTCGACGCCAGCGGGGAGGTCGAGACGCATGAGCGAATCAACGGTGCCCGAGGTGGGGTCGAGGATGTCGATGAGGCGCTTGTGGGTGCGCATCTCGAACTGCTCACGGGAGTCCTTGTTCACGTGCGGCGAGCGGATAACCGTGTACAGGTTGCGCTCGGTGGGCAGGGGGACAGGACCGGAGACGCGAGCGCCGGTCTTCTGAGCGGTCTCGACGATGAGCTTCGCGGACTGATCGACGACCTCGTGATCATAGCCCTTGAGGCGAATGCGGATCTTTTGGGTAGCCAACTTAAACCTCCAAAGAGTGCGAGAGATGTTCTCGCGGATTACGTAACAGGGAGCTCGAACTTAGGCGTTCTTGCTCATGACCTCGTCCACGATGGACTTGGGCGCGGGCTCATAAGAGTCGAACTGCATCGTGTAGGATGCACGGCCCTGGGTCTGGGAGCGAAGGTCGGTAGCGTAACCGAACATCTCGCCCAGCGGCACCTTGGCACGGATGAGCTTGCTGTTCTTGCGATCCTCCATGCCCTCGATCTTGCCGCGGCGACCGGAGAGGTTGCCCATAACGTCGCCCATGTACTGCTCGGGGGTCTCGACCTCGACAGCCATGATCGGCTCGAGCAGCTGCGGATCGGACTTCTTGAGGGCGTCCTTGATAGCCATGGAACCGGCGATCTTGAAGGCGGCCTCGGAGGAGTCGACCTCGTGGTAAGAACCGTCGAACAGGGTGACCTTAACGTCGAGGACCGGGAAGCCGGCGATAACACCGGTGTTCAGGGCCTCCTGGATGCCCTTGTCGATGGACGGGATGTACTCCTTGGGCACGACGCCGCCGACGATAGCGTTGACGAACTCGTAACCGAAGCCCTCCTCCATCTTCTCGAGCTTGATGACGGCGTGGCCGTACTGACCGCGACCGCCGGACTGACGGACGAACTTACCCTCAGCCTTCTCGACGTCGTGACCAGCGGTCTCGCGGTAGGCAACCTGGGGCTTACCGACGTTAGCGTCAACCTTGAACTCGCGGAGCAGACGGTCGACGATGATCTCGAGGTGCAGCTCGCCCATGCCGGCGATGATGGTCTGGCCGGTCTCGTGGTTGGTGGACACCTGGAAGGTCGGGTCCTCCTCGGCGAGCTTGGTCAGAGCCAGGGACATCTTGTCCTGCTCGGCCTTGGTCTTGGGCTCGATGGCAACGTCGATAACGGGCTTAGCGAACTCGATCTTCTCGAGGACAATCTCCTTGCCCTCAGCGCACAGGGTGTCGCCGGTAGTGGAGTTCTTGAAGCCGACGCAAGCGACGATGTCGCCCGCGGCAGCGTCGTCACGGTCGATACGCTCGGCGGCGTTCATCTCGAGGATGCGGCCGAGGCGCTCGCGCTGACCGTTGGAAGCGTTGACCACGTAGGAGCCGGACTCGGCGCGGCCGGAGTAAACGCGGACATAGGTGAGCTTACCGACGAACGGGTCGGTCATGATCTTGAAGACCAGGCCGGAGAAGGGCTCGTCGAAGGAAGGATGACGCTGGATCTCCTCGCCGGTGTCCGGATCGGTACCGGTAACGGCCTCAACGTCGAGCGGGCTGGGCAGGTAGTCGACGACAGCGTCGAGCAGCTCCTGAACGCCCTTGTTCTTGTAGGCGGAGCCCACGAAGACGAGGTTGAGCTCGTTGGCCAGAACGCCCTTGCGCAGAGCGGCCTTGAGCTCCTCGACGGTGAAGTCCTCCTCCATGAGGATCTTCTCCATGAGCTCATCGTCAAAGCTGGCAGCAGCGTCGAGGAGCTCCTCGCGCTTGGTGGCAGCGATGTCGGCGAACTCAGCCGGGATCTCGTCCATCGGCTCGGGGTAGGTAATACCA
>USNX01000129.1 GCA_900556205.1 uncultured Collinsella sp. | reverse complement strand
TCGGCTGGGTGGGTTGCCCCGATGCAACGGTGGAAAACCCAACGGTCGAGCGCGGATGGCAGTGCGCGCTGACGGTGCCGCGCCAACTGAGCATGCACAACGGCAAACTCTGCCAGTGGCCTGCCCGTGAGCTCGAAAAGCTGCGCTGTGCGGGCGTGCACGTTCATGCCGGTGAGGGCGCCGCGAAACCCGGTCGTCTATTTGATGCCATCGTCTCCTGCTCGGAAGCGAAGACCGTCGAGCTCGAGATCCGTGAGCGCGTTACCGTGCGCTATGCGGATGGCATGCTTACACTCGACATGGGCGATGAGGGCTATGGACGTGACGTAAGGTCGGTTGAGGTCGATGAGCTGCGTGATTTGCGCGTGCTGTCGGACACGACCCTGGTTGAGATTTTTGCCAACGGTGGAGAGGCTGCGCTCACAAGCCGTACGTATTCGCCTGCGGTATCCACGATGGAGCTGCATGCCGAGGGTTCGGCCGAGATGGAGTTCTATCGACTGGCTCAGTAGGCTGCAGGCGGCAACGAGTGCGCATGTCGGCTACCGTTTATCCCATATAGCTACCGTTTGCGGAGTAAGTAACACTCCTTAATAAACCGTGTAGAATCTCTGATAAGCACGGAGTTTTCCAGGGAGACGCTGTCCTTTGTCATGTGCAAAGGGCGGCGTCTTTCTGGCGCTTATATACCGTTGCACAACAGTGCGGCAGCAGCGTGTCGAACAGTGAACATGACAACGACTAGATGGGTAGTGATGGTAATGGGCAAGTACGTAATCGTGGTCGAGTCTGGTTCGGATGTGACGCCGGAGCTTTGTGAGCGCTACGGTATCGTGCGCGTGCCCATGCACGTCACGATGGGCGATGAGACGGTTGAGGACGGCTCGATCGATCCGCTCGAGATCTATTCGCGCTGCAATGAGTTTGGCGTAATGCCCAAGACGAGTGGTTGTGCACCGGCAGACTTTGCGCACGTATATGATCGCATCCATGCCGAGCAGCCCGATGCAACGATCCTGCACCTTGCGTATTCCGAGGTCACGACCTGTTCGCATCAGTCTTCCAAGATTGCCGCCAAGGGCCGCGACTACGTCTTCTCTATGGATACGCGTTTCGTATCGGTGGGCCAGTCCCTCGTCGCCGTTGAGACCGCTAGGTATATCGAGGCTCATCCGGACGCCACCGTTGACGAGATTTTTGCCTTTACCAACTCCGTCATGGATCGCGTGCTGCTGGGCTTTGTCCCTACCGACCTCGCCTTTCTCAAGGCCGGCGGGCGCCTGTCCAACGTGGCGTTCCTTGGTGCCCATCTGCTCAAGATCAAACCGTGCATCGAGGTGACGGGCGGCAAGTTTGTGGCAACCAAAAAGTTCCGCGGTTCTATGCTCAAATGCGCTCGCGCCTTTATCGACCATATGATTGCCAAGGGCGATATCGACTACGCGCACATTGGTCTGGCGTATTCGGTGGGCCTTTCCGAAGAGCTGCGCGATGACATGGAGGTCTATGCACATGACCTGGGCTTTAAGGATATTACCTGGACTCAGGTCGGCGGCGTCATCTCGAGCCATTGCGGCCCGACCGCCTTCGGTGCGGTGCTCACGCTTAAGGCGTAAAGGCCGCAGGCGAGCGTTCTCCAGCCTGACATCTCGACGTAGCCTCCAGCCATGGTGATGGGGGATAGATTAAAACGTGCCGTTCTAGTCCGAGACGTTTAAACGCAAACGCATGGGCTAGAATGGCTCTGGCATTTTAATTGGTTGCATCCAAGGAGAGGCAAGGTAGCGCGAATGGCAGAAATGACGCTTGAGGGTGTGGACGCTCGTCCCGAGGACTCTGCGTTTGCCCTTGGCCGCGTGCATTCGATCGAGACGATGGGAACGGTCGACGGACCCGGCATCCGCTTTGTGGTGTTTGTTCAGGGCTGTCCCATGCGCTGCGCGTATTGCCACAATCCCGATACCTGGTCGGTCAACGGCGGCACCATGGTGACCGTCGAGCACCTGATGGATGAGTTCCAGAGTAACCACGAGTTCTATCGCAGCGGTGGCATTACGGTGTCTGGCGGCGAGCCGCTCCTGCAGCCTGAGTTTTTGGCCGATCTGTTTCGTGCCATGCATAACAACCCCGATGGCCGTGTGCATACCTGCCTGGATAGCTGTGGCTACGCCTTCGACCCTCAGCATCCCGAGAAGTTCGATGCCGTGCTCAACGAGACCGACATGGTACTGCTCGATATTAAGCATGCCGACCCGGTCGAGCATAAAAAGCTGACCGGTTGTGATCCCGCACGCATCCTGGCGTTTGGCGATGAGCTTGCACGTCGCAAGATTAAGGTCGTTATCCGCCACGTGGTGGTGCCGGGCATTACCGACACGGTGGAGGAGTGCGAGAAGCTCGGTCGCCTCATCGCTCCATGGCACAACGTGGTGGGCCTGGAAATGCTGCCGTATCACACCATGGGTGTCGTCAAGTACGAGCAACTGGGCATTCCCTATAAGCTCGAGGGCGTGCCCCAGATGGATACCGCGCGCATGCCCGAGCTGCGCAACGCCGTCATGACGGGCATGAAAAAGCGCCGCGCCGAACTCAAAAACGCCATCGGCTAGCGAGCCATTTTCGCTCCCCAAAGGCACTCATTGGGGACAGACTTAAATGAGTGCCCCTGGGCACCAAGTTGATTGCCAAAGAGCCCCGTCAAGTTGCGGTGGAATAGTTCTTGTTTTTCGGCTTATGCCGTTCAAACAGGAACTATTTCACCGCAACTGCGTTTTGGGTAGAGATGTGCAACAGAATTGGCAAAAATGCATAGAAACGCTTGTGGTTTCTTTAAAGACACCTTAAACGCCACTGAATATCTTTGGAAAGAAATGCCTGCTCGGTATCATGCTGCTCGTATATAAACGGTAGCAGTCAGGAGACCACGTGCGAAACATCGCATCGCGGGATGAGTATGTGCCGCAGCATAGCAGCAGATATGAGACGAAGGGCACGTCTTCGCGTGGCCTTGCCGACGCTCGCATCCGCGTGAGGAAGATTGCCGCCATTGGGATGCTAACGTCGGCGGTTATTATCCTCGGAATTACCGCCAAAACCTACGCATCGGAGCGAATGGCACACTCAGATGCGTCAACGGTACAGCTGCAAAACGAAAAGGTTTCAAAGTCCAAAGCGTCGGCAGATCTCAAGACGAGACTTTCGAAGGCGGACTTCAACGATATCCCTTCGAGTGATACCGTTCAGACCTTCTCGTTGGTGGATAAGAAGATTCCTACCTTGGAGGATGAGAGCCTTGCTTCGCTCCAGGATGCCCTGAGCCGGGTGCAGGAGCTGGGTGAGTGGGCGTAGTGTTCTACGACCTATCGAGCGGTAGAGGCGTGACGTATAACGCCGATGTCGAGGTGTATGGAGCGAGCAGTTACAAGGCGCTGTATGCGCTCTATATTTGCGAGACGTTGGTCGAATCGGATCAGGTGTCGCTCGATTGGCCTTTAGCCACGTATGGTGGCTACAACATGGGTTGGCAGACGGTACGCGACTTGATCGAGGCTGCGGTCGTTTATTCAGACAACGATTCGTTTATTGCGTTACGTGCGGCGTTTGACCGTGTCGGTTACGAGGATTGGATTGTCGGTCTTGGCATCGATTACGATACGGCACTGGATCCGATGAGTGATTTTCCGACCTACTGCCCGCGCACTTCTGCGAGGTTATGGCGTGAGATGAGCGAGTATCTGAGCATGGATACCGAGACTTCACAGTGGTTGTCGAGCCTTCTGGCATCAACATCGCGCTCGTTTATTCGCGATGGCATTGCGGACGAGCAGGTTTTGGTGCGCAACAAGGCAGGCTGGATTAGCGAGGATGGTTACTATTCGACATGCGATGCAGGCCTCATCGACATCGATGGCCGTACCTATGTCATGAGCGTCATGACATCGATGCCATGGAGTGACCGTTCGAGCGAGGTTACGGCCGCGATTGCAAAGGCTCTGTTTGATACGCGAGCTGCATTGGCTTAGCGTGTTCGTTTGGCGAGGTCAAACAAAATGCTGGTACCATACCTTGGTTGAGAATTTCGTATAGGTTTGGGGAATGGTATGGCTACCATCGCGATTATCGGTGCGCTCGAAAAAGAGATCATGCAGATTAAGGAAGAGCTGAGCGACGTTTGCGTGGCACGGGAGGCAGGCTTGACCGTTGTGAGCGGTGAGCTCGACGGCCTGACAGTTGTCGCCACAACGGCGGGCATGGGCACGGTGAACGCCGCCGCTGCAACACAGCACCTCATTAGCAAGTATGCTCCGCAGGCTGTTGTGTTTTCGGGCATTGCGGGTGGTTTGAACCCCAAGCTCCATATCGACGACGTGGTCATTGGCAAACGCCTACGCTATCTGGATACCGATACCGCGCTTATCGCCGAGTCCGCAC
>USNX01000128.1 GCA_900556205.1 uncultured Collinsella sp. | reverse complement strand
TGCGCGTGCCCTCGGGGAAGATCAGAACGTCCTCGCCGCGCTGCAGCGCATGCTGGGCGGCGCGCAGGCACTTCATATCGGCAGTACCACGCTCCACGGGGATGCCGCCTACGCGGCTAAAGGCCCAGCGCACAATCTTGCTCTTGGCGAACTCGGACTTAAAGATGGGACGAATGCGGCGCCCCCCAAAGAACAGCGCGGTCTCCACGGCCAAGAGCTCGGCCATCGAGGTGTGGTTGCAGATGACCACGCTTCCGCGGCCTTCCTGGCGCTCAAACAGCAGATCGGCGTCCTCGACCTTCCAGCGCCACATGAGCTTGGAGAAGGCCCAAAGGATGGCCATGACTACGACGACGGTGCCGCGGATGATCGCCGGGAACTCGGCGTAGGGGGCGTTGTAATAGTCCTCTGGCGTCTGCTTAAACAGGCGCATGGGCTACCTCCTTTGGTTAATGAGGTCCTCGATTATCGAGACGACCTCGTCGATGGTGTGGGCGGTGGAGTCGACGTGCACGGCGTCCTCGGCGGGCACGAGCGGGGCGACCTCGCGGCTGCTGTCGAGCTTGTCGCGCTGCTTAAGGGCGTCGAGGGTCTCGTCGACCTCGGCCTCGAGCTGCTCGGACGTGAGCGGCTGGGCATCGTTTTGGTGGCGCTGAAGCACGCGGCGGCGGGCGCGCTCGCGCGGGTCGGCTGTCAGGAAGATCTTGACCTGCGCGTTAGGGAACACGACGGTTCCGATGTCGCGACCCTCGGCTACGATATCGCGGTCCTCGGCGGCACGGCGCTGATGGATGAGCATGGCGGCGCGCACGCCCGGATAGGCCGAGACCTTGGACACGTTGGCGTCGACCTGCGGGGTGCGGATGGCGACCGAAGCGTCCTGGCCGTCAACGGTCAGGCGCGTGTCCTCGCCGGTGCCGTTGGTAAAGCGGATCTCGATCTGCTCGGCGAGGGCGTCGATGGCCGCCTCGTCGTCCAGGTCGATGCCGCGGTCGAGCGCAGCGAAGGTGACGGCGCGATACATGGCGCCCGTGTCGAGCTTGTTAAAGCCCAGCTGGCGGGCAATCTCCTTGGCGATGGTGGACTTGCCGGAACCGGCGGGGCCGTCGATGGCGACGATCATGCAATGCTTCCTTTCGATGGGTGACGTGCTGGTATGGTTCGCGGGCGTTGGGGCGCGGCGGGTTGCCTAGCCCGTGTAGCGCTCGCGGTAGGTGTTGCGCTTGGGTGCGGAGCCGTGGCTGCCGTGGTGACGCGTGCGGCTGGCGGTGTTAGTCGCCGGCGCGGTGCCGCGTTTGGAGCTCGCCTGCTTAGGCGGGATGCCGCCGGACTTGAGGATCTGCACCTCGCGGTCGGTGAGCTCGCGCCACGAGCCCTTGGCCACGTCCTTGAGCTCCAGGCCGGCAAAGTTACAGCGATGCAGGCGAATCACCGGGTGGTGGATCTTGCTCAGCATGCGCTTGACCTGGTTCTTGCGGCCCTCGCGGATGATGACCTCAACGGCGGTGGTCCCGGGCTTAACGCCTTGCGGGGCCACGGCCTCGGCTTCGCGCGCGTTGATGACACGGCAGATTGCCGGCTGGCACAGGCCGTCGTCGAGCTCGATGCCGCGACGTAGCGGGGTAAGATCGCGGTCGGACAGCTGTCCGTCCACGAGCGCCTGGTAGGTCTTGTAGACGTGCTTGCTGGGGTGCAGCAGGTCCTGCGATAGGTCGCCGTCGGTGGTAAAGAGCAAAAGGCCCGTGGTGTCACGGTCCAGGCGGCCCACCGGGAAAAGTCCCGGAAAGCGGTCGCGGGGGACCAGGTCGGCCACGCAAGGGCGCTCCTGCGGGTCGCTCATGGTGGTGAGGTAGCCGGTCGGCTTGTAGAGCATCAGGTACACGGCACCCTGGTTGAGCTTGACGGGCATACCGTCGACCTCGATATGGTCGCGGTCGACATCGACCTTGGTGCCCAGCTCGGTCGCGACCAGCCCGTTGACGGTCACGCGGCCGGCGGTCATTAGGTCCTCCGAGCCTCGGCGGCTCGCCACGCCCGCGCGCGCCAAAAAGCGCTGCAGGCGCATGGTGTGCGGATAGACGGGCTGGGCGTCGGTTGCGGGTGCTGCGTTGCCCATGGCGCGCGTCTCCCCTGTTTCACTATTCCTCGTCATGCAAATCCTCCGAGGTCGCGTCGACGTCCAGGGTGCCCTCATCTTCGACTGCCTCAACATCTTCAACATCGGTATCGAGCAGTTCACGCTCTTCGTCCAGGTCTTCGGCCTGCTCCTCGAGCGTGGACTGAATACTGCGGCCGCTCAGACGCTCGCGGATAAACTGGCGCGACTGCTCGTCGGGGGCAAACTGCTCCAGGTCGGGCAGATCGCGGGTGGAGCGCAGACCGAACTTTTCCAAGAAGGCGTTGGTCGTGCCGTAGATGATGGCCTGACCGCGCTGGGGGTCGCGGCCGAGCTCGCGCACCAGACCCTTGTCCACGAGCGACGCGATGACGCCGTCTGAGTTGACGCCGCGGATGCCCTTGACCACCTCGCGCGTTACGGGCTGGTGGTATGCGATAACGGCCAGGGTTTCGAGCGCCGCCTGGGACAGCTTTTGCGTGTCCCAGCTCAACACATAGGCCTCGACCACGTCGTGGTAAGCGGGGTGCGTGAACAGGCGCCAGCCGCCGGCGACCTCGCGCAGTTGAAAGCCGCGGTTGGCCTCCTCGTACTCAACCTTGAGCTCGGCCAAAAGCGACGCGCACTCGCCGGGGGCGATATCCAGTGCGCCGGCCAGCGCGGGCGCACTCACCGGGTCGCTCGACACTAGCAGCAGCGCCTCGAGGGCGCCTTTGAGGCTGTTTGCCTCCAGCGTGGAAAGGGTTGACATGGTTGCGGCTCCTATTCGGTGAGCTCGGGGCCCTCGCCGGGCACATAGGCCTCGGCGCCCTCGACGCGGTTGATGCGGATGGTTCCAAAGATCTCGTCCTGGCTCAGCGTGAGCGAGCCGCGCTTGGCGAGCTCAAGCATAGCTAGGAAGGTGACGACGAGCTGCTCGGTGGTGGCATCGCCGTCCAGTAGCTCGCGGAAGGTGCAGGTTTGGTGCGCCATGGTAAAGCGGTCGACTGAGGCCACGGTCAGGTCGAGCGGCACGCGATGCGGCGCCACGTGCTCGGCCTCCAGCAAGAAGGTCTGTCGCTTGCCGTCCAGGTCGGCGCAGATGACGGCGAGACCGCGCAGGGTAATACCGGCCAGGTAGTCGGGCATTAGGCCTAAGAACTCGGGATCGGGGCCGGCCACACGCGGGTGCATGCGGCTTTCGGCCTGCATGCGGGCACCGAGGGCCGCAGCCGCGCCTTTAAACTGCTTGTAGGCAATCAGGCGCTGGATCAGGACCTCGCGTAGGGCGTCACCGTCGAGCGCGCTGAGTTCCTCGAGGTCTTCGTCGATGTCGTCATCGTCGTCCGCCTTGCGCGGGGCCTCCTGGGGCACCAGCGAGGCGGCCTTGATGTCCAAAAGAGTTGCCGCGACCAGCAAAAAGTCGCTCGCCACGTCCAGGTCCAGCGCCTCGATGCGCTCGGCCTCGGCAAGGTATTGCTCGGCTACCTCGCTGATCGAGATGGCACCGATATCAACTTTTTGGCGGGTTACCAGCTGCAGCAGCAGGTCGAACGGTCCGCTGTAGACCTGCGTCGACACGCGATACGACATCTTCGACCTCCTTTGACGGCGCCTTCGCGGCGCGGTTTGGGTGCATGTTGCGACCGTTTTACACGGTCGACCTGTAAGTTTACCTTAGATGCCGGCGATTGCGAAGTTGAGCAGCCACTCGGCCAGCGGATACACGGTAACGTCGAAATACCGTCCGATCACGTCGATGCCGGTCCACATGGGCAGCAGATACAGCACTAGGATGAGGATGGGCATGGCGTATTGCTGCAGGCGGTAGTAGTTGGTGAGCGCCTTGCCCTTGAGGAACGGCATGATAATCGACGAGCCGTCGAGCGGCGGGATCGGGATGAGGTTAAAGAACGCGAGCGACAGGTTGACCACAATAAAGGTGGCACCGAAGTTCATGATTTGTGATGCCACAGCAAAGGACATGCTGGCGTAGAGGTTGCCGTATGCCGCGTGCATGAGTGCGGCCGCAAGGCATGCCAGCGCAATGTTCGATGCGGGGCCGGCCGCGCTCACCAGGACTTCGTCGCGCTTGGGGTGCTTAAGGTTATTGAGGCATACGGGCACCGGCTTGGCGAAGGCGAACACCGGGCCGCCGGCCGCGAGCATCAGCAGCGGCAGGAGAATGGTGCCAAATGGGTCGATATGGTTGAGCGGGTTGAGCGAGACGCGGCCGCGCGAGCGGGCCGTCTTGTCGCCGAGCGCCCAGGCCGCGGCGGCGTGCGCACTTTCGTGGATGACGAGCCCACGAGACGGACTCCTATCTCGTATGCCGTCTTCTGCTTGAAAAAAAA
>USNX01000127.1 GCA_900556205.1 uncultured Collinsella sp. | reverse complement strand
CTGCCGGTAAGGTCGTGACCCTGCTGTCATCGGGTATCGACTCGCCGGTGGCGACCTGGATGCTCGCGCGACGCGGAGCCGTGTGCGTGCCGGTGCATTTTTCCGGTCGTCCGCAGACGCCAGATACCAGCGAGTATCTAGTGCAGGACATCATTCGCGCCCTTGAGCCGGGTGTCCAGATCGGCCGTCTGTATGTTGTGCCGTTTGGCGACTGCCAGCGCGAGATTTCGGTGACCTGTCCCAGCAACCTGCGCGTGATCATGTATCGCCGCATTATGTATTCGGTTGCCGAGCGCATTGCACACATCGAGGGCGCCAAGGCTATCGTGACGGGCGAATCGCTTGGGCAGGTTGCCTCCCAAACGCTTGAGAACATCATGGCCGTCAACGAGGCCGTGAAGATCCCCGTGTTCCGCCCTCTCATCGGTTCGGACAAGCAGGAGATCATCGCGCGCGCCGAGGAGATTGGTACGTTCGATATCTCGACTGAGGCCGCTCCCGACTGCTGCACGCTGTTTATGCCGCGCCGTCCCGAGACGCACGCTAAACTCGATGCCGTGCATGAGGCCTGGGAGTTGTTCGATCACGAGGAGATGATCGAGCGCCTGCTCAAGCAGACCGAGTACATCGACTTCGAGAGCAACACGTATAAGGCCCCTAAGACCTTAAAACGCAAACATTCGGAGCTTGCTCCGCGTGAGATTTACCAAGATCACGAGTAATGTTGTGCATAGACCGACGATGCGCCTGCATCGTCGGTCTTTTGCTATCTGGGCATTTTGTGGCTAAGTGTTCATTTGCTGACGTGTGCCTGAATAAATGGACGGATTTGTGCAAGGTTTTGGTCGGCTTTTGGTTTGACCGCTAAAACCGGTTTTGGGGCGTGGCTGTTACAGGGCTCCTTTCCTGACACGATGGTGTTGGGAGGTTTTGCTATGGCGCAGCGCGAACAACACGAACGGGTCAAAAAGATGGACCGCTTGGCGGACAAGCTGCTCGGTCATAAGGCAGTGGTGATGGCGATACTGGTCGTCATTGCGATGTCGAGCGGCTTGGCGATGGCGAACCTTGGCGGCGGTGCCGGCGCCGTGTCGTTTGAGCGCACTGACGGTTCGGGCTCGTTGGTGGAGCCGGGATCCAGTGATGCCTCGAGCGGAAAGACATCCGAAGGTTCTTCGACTAAGGCTTCTGCCGCGGCAGAGGTCTATGTCGATGTCGATGGCGCCGTTGTGTCGCCCGGTGTATATCGTCTCAAGGACGGCGCGCGGGTGGCTCAGGCGATTGATGCCGCCGGCGGGCTGGCGCCCGAGGCAGACGTTACGGGGCTCAATCGGGCATCCAAGGTCGTCGATGGACAAAAAATCCACGTTCCAACGGAAGGGGAGCAGCAGGCGCCCATTGCGGAAGCCGATGTTGATGGTGGGGCTTCCGCGTCATCGGGCGTGAGTAGCGCAACAGGCCTAGTAAACATTAATACGGCAAGCTCGGCAGAGCTACAGACGCTTTCGGGCATCGGTCCCTCCATGGCCCGGTCGATTATCGATGAGCGGACAAAGAACGGTGCTTTTGCCTCGGTTGACGATCTGATGCGTGTGTCGGGAATCGGCGAGAAGAAGCTTGCCAAAATCAAAGATTGCATCTGCGTATGAGTGCGACCGAGCGCGAACATGTGATGCCTCCGCGGCCCCTGATGCCATGGACGATGGCCCTGTGTGCCGGCATGTGCATGAGCTGCGCCTTGGTGCTCAACGTGGCCGCTGATGCGCTGCTGAGGGAGCAGGCGTCGGCGGTCGGGCTGCTATGGGCCATTCCCGTTGCGGTGGCGGTATTCGTTGTGCTGGCTCAATCTTGTGCGTGGCTTGCCCCTTGGAAGTGGTGGCTGTATGCCGCGTCCGTCGGTCTCGTGGCGGGAGCGGTCGTCTCGGCGTGGTGGGCTGTGGGCACGCTCAACGCCTCGAAGGCGCTCGACGGTCGAGCGGCAAGCAGCCTCGAGTTTGTCGTGCAGGGTGATCCATCCATAAACGACGACGTGTATTCCTATACCTGCGAGGCACGCGCGGACGGTAAGAACTTGGCAACGGTTCGCCTATCGTGTGACCGCGAGCTCAAGGTCGGGGCGCACGTGCGTGTTATCGGTCGCGTTTCACGTTTTGAGAACGATGCATATGGACGATCGCGCGTGCTCCGAGGCGAGGTGCGCAAGGTTCAAGCCGTTCGGATTGTGCCGGTCGATGAGGGCTCTCCGGGGCCGCTGCTTCGGCTGCGAAATGGGCTGCTTGCGTCCATTGCGCCTGCGACCGACCCGGCGCGTGCGCTCATAGCCGGTGTCGCCTGCGGTCGTTCGGCCGAGCTGCGCGCCCAGCCGGCGGGCGATTGGTTTTCGGTGACGGGGACGGCGCATCTTATCGCCGTCTCGGGCAGCCATTTGGCTATCGTGGGGTTTGTAATCGAGGGCGCATTGCAAAAGACTCGGTGCTCACGTGGTCTTCAGCGGGCGATATTGGCGATAACGCTTGTTGGCTACGCTGCCTTTACGGGCGCGTCTCCTTCGGCCGTGCGCGCGTGCTGCATGGTGTTCGCGACGCTTGTCGTAAACGGCGCGGGGCGTCGCCGGCACGGCGAATCGGCACTCTTCGTAACCATGTCCATCTTTGTGCTACTGCGGCCGACGGTGCTGTTCGAGATGGGCTTTCAGCTTTCATGTGCCAGCGTCTTAGCCATTCTGTGCTTTTGCCCCTATGCGACCTACGCTTTGGGTGAGCTGGGTGTGCCATCGGGCGTCGCCAGCATGCTTTCCGCCACGCTGTGCTCGCAATTGGCGACACTTCCCATTACCATTCCCGCCTTTGGTACGTTATCGCTCATTGCTCCGCTGGCAAATGCGGTCATCGGTCCGGTGGTGAGCGTACTGCTTGCTGTGTCGATTGTGCTGGTTCCCTTTTCGCTCGTGGCACCTTTGCGGACTTGGGCGCTCATTGTGCCCATGATTGCCGCCCGTTGCGCACTGTTCTTCGAGCAGCTGTTTGCCGCCGTGCCGGGTGCATCCGTGAGTTTGCCGCCCGATAGCATGTGGATTTACCTAGTGCCGTGTTTGCTGGCGGTTCTGCTGGTCTGGTGGCCGCGTCCCCGTGCACGTCCTATGGCGGTGGGGCTTGCATGCCTGGTGCTCTTGGCTGCGATTCCGTACGTCTACTGGGATCGATTCGCTCCGCCTTCGGTGACGGTGCTCGATGTGGGCCAGGCCGATGCGATTCTTATTCGCCAGGGCGGCGCAGTGGCGCTCGTCGACTGCGGGCTCGACGAGCGCGTGGTGGCGGCGTTGGTTCGCAATAACGTGCACCATATCGATGCCGTCTTTGTGACGCATTGGGATGAGGACCACTGGGGTGGTCTGCCTGCCGTGCTCGAACAGTTTTCGGTCGGAACGATTGCCGTGGCGGCGGATGCGCTGGAGGATGCTCCTGCCGAGGTATTGAACCGACCTGGCGTGGAGTATCGGCAGGTGCGCCGTGGGGATACGGTCGACATCGGCACATTTTGCGCCCGCGTGATGTGGCCATTCGAGTCCGTGGATGGCGAGGGCAATGAGGACTCGCTTGTCTTGCTGCTCTCCTATGCTCTGGAAGGCAAGAGCCTGCGCGTGCTCCTCACCGGTGATGCCGAGCTCGATCAGGAGCGCGAGTTTGTAGAGGCGGTGGGCGATATCGATGTACTCAAGCTGGGGCATCACGGCTCAAAAGTTTCCGTCGATACAGACCTGCTGGAAACGCTTAAGCCCGAGCTCTCTATCGCGAGCGCGGGCGAGGGCAACCGTTACGGTCATCCATCCGATGCCTGCATTGATGCCGTTCGCGATGCGGGCGGCGTGTTCGCATGCACCATCGAACAAGGAGACATTACTGTCTCGCCGACCGTAACCGGATTTGCCATGCGATGTCAGCGACCGTGATGCTGCCGTTGGCGCGGAACCAACCCCTGGGCTAGAATGGCACGGAGCGAATACGAAGGCCTGCGGGAGGGGAGCGCAATGTCCGAAACCGGTCTGCTGCCGGCATATCTGATCGTCGGTACCGACGGAGTCAAGCGCGATCACGCCGTCTCGCGTATGAAAGCGCGTCTGGAAAAGACGGGCATGGTCGAGTTCAACCTTGACGAGCGCGATATGACCAAAGACCCCGATATCGAGTCGATTATCGGATCGCTTAACACCTTTCCGATGGGCAGCGAGTTTCGCCTGGTAATCCTTGACGGCTGTTCAAAGCTCGCCAGGGCGGTCTCGGAGCCGCTCGTTGAGTATCTGGCAAGTCCCAGCCCCACAACGGTCTGCCTCATCATCGCCGACTCGCTTGCCAAGAACACGCGCCTGTATAAGGCGATCGCCAAGATCGACAAGAAGGCCGTGATCGATTGCTCCGGCACCAAGCGCTGGGAGCTACCGCGCCGTGTGCAGC
>USNX01000126.1 GCA_900556205.1 uncultured Collinsella sp. | reverse complement strand
CGATTGGGAGGTCTCGCGGACGCGTCCGCCCCTCCCCCGCATCGATTAGAAAGAGTCCAATGGCTTCCACCAACTCCAGCAAGGGTCGCGCCGTCGTGCTTTCCGCCGCGTGCGTCACCATGTTCTTCATCAGCTCCATCGCTCTGTATTCCGTCGTGAGCAAGAACCTGCTCGCCGTCTACCCCGAGTGGTCCAGCGCTCTTACCTGGGCTTTCCCGGTCTTTCAGACCATCATGGCCGTGACAGGCATCTTCGCCGGCCGCATCTCCGATAAGATCGGCCCGCGCAACGTCGTGATCGCCGCCGCCGTGTGCTACGGCCTGGGCTGGTTCATGTCCGGCACCGTCACCGAGCCGTGGCAGTTCTACCTGTGGTTCTCGCTCGTCGCCGCCATCGGCAACGGCCTGGGCTACAACCCCGCGCTCACCACGGGCCAAAAGTGGTTCATCGACAAGAAGGGTCTCGCCTCCGGCATCACCCTGGCCGCTTCGACCGCCGGCCCCGCTGTGCTGTCCCCGGTGCTCGCCTCGCTGCTCATCCCGAGCCTGGGCATCTTTGGCGCCCTCAAGGCACTCGGCGTCATCTTCTTTGTGACGATCGCCGCCTCCGCCCTGTTCCTGAAGGCCCCCGAGGCCGGCTGGCTGCCCGAGGGCTTCGAGGCCCCCAAGGGCGGCGCACACGCCGGCACCTTCGGCGACCTCACCCCGGGCGAGATGGTCAAGACCCCGCGCTTCTGGATCCTCATCGTCACCTTCGCCTTTGCCGCCACCGCGGGCACCCTGCTCGTGGGCAAGGTTGCCTCCATTGCCGCCGTCCAGCTCTTCGCCGACCCCACGAGCGCCGCGGCCGTCGCCCTCGGCGGTGTGGTGGTCTCCGTCAACACCTGCGCCAACCTGGTCGGCCGTCTTTCCTTTGGCCAGATCATCGACAAGCTCGGCGCCTACAAGTCGCTGCTCATCAGCCTTGTCGTCACCATCGTCGCGCTCGTCATCATGTCGATGAGCTTTACGCAGAGCATGTTCTTTGTGGCGCTCGCCCTGCTCGGCTTTAGCTTTGGCGCCCTGCTCGTCATCTACCCGCCGCTTACCGGTGGCGCCTTTGGCACCAGCAACATCGGCGTCAACTACGGCATCATGTTTTTGGGCTACGCCGCTTCTACCTGGATCAGCCAGCCCATTACCGCCGTGCTGTATCACGCCGAGGCAGGCAGCGCCGCCTACCAGCAGTCCTTCTACGGCGCCATCGTGATTGCCGCGATCGCCGTCGTGCTCACCATCTACATGATGGTTTCCGACAGCAAGAAGAAGTCCGCCTAGTTTTACCGATGTGACAAAGGGACGGTCCCTTTGTCACATTCACGAGCCACCAGCTGGCCACCAGTATTAAGGAGTCGAAATGTCTGAGCTCAACCCCGTCCGCATTGCCGTCATCGGC
This sequence comes from uncultured Collinsella sp., assembly GCA_900556205.1. Classification (GTDB taxonomy): domain Bacteria; phylum Actinomycetota; class Coriobacteriia; order Coriobacteriales; family Coriobacteriaceae; genus Collinsella. The sequence goes on along the minus strand of USNX01000126.1, from coordinate 3,022 downwards.
GCCGGCGCCATGGGCCGCAACCACATCCGCTTTGTCACCGAGGAGCCCGAGGCCGAGCTCGTCGCCATCGCCGACGCCTTTGAGGGCGCCCGCGCCACGGCCGAGGCCGCCGGCGTGCCGTTCTTTACCGATCCCGCCCAGATGATGGACGAGGTCAAGCCCGAGGCCGTCATCATCGCCACCCCCAACGACCTGCACCTGGGCGTTGCCCGCGAGGCCATCAAGCGCAATATCGTGCCGCTCGTCGAAAAGCCGATTTCCAACGATCTCGAGGATGCCCAGGCCTTCGCCGCCGAGGCCGAGACCGCCGGTGTACCCGTGCTGGTGGGTCAGCACCGTCGCCACAACCCCTTTGTCAACAAGGCCAAGGAGATCATCGAGTCCGGCGAGCTGGGCAAGCTCACCGTGTCGAGCTTCCACTACATGATCTATAAGAATGACGAGTATTTCGATGTCGAGTGGCGCCGCAAGAAGGGTGCCGGCCCGATCCTAGTCAACCTGGTGCACGACGTCGACCTGCTCCGCTACCTGCTGGGCGAGCCCGTTGCCGTCCAGGGTATGCAGTCCAGCGCCGCCCGCGGTTTTGAGACCGAGGACTCCGCCGTGGTCAACGTCCGTTTTGCCGACGGCGCGCTCGCGAGCATGACCATCTCTGACGCCACCGCCAGCCCCTGGAACTGGGAGGCGACCGCTCGCGAGGATCCGCAGTACCGCCCCTTCGACGCCGACGCCTACTTTATCGGCGGCACCAAGGGCGCCCTTTCGCTGCCCCGCCTGCACCAGTTCTCCTACGACGGCGCCTCTAACTGGCACAAGCCGCTGCAGATGGAGATTCCGGCCGTCGACCCGGCACTGCCGCACAAGATGCAGCTCAAGCACTTTGTGAAGGTTGTCCGCCGCGAGGTCGAGCCCGTCGTGACCCCCGCCGATAACGTCAAGACGCTCACGCTTCTCAACGCCATCAAGGAGGCCGCCGAGACCGGCCAGCTCGTCGAGCTGTAACGCCTTAAGAGCGGGTCGCGGCAAACTCCCCGCCGAGCGCCTTGGCCCGCCGCCAACAAGCCCCTCTTCTTTGCCCCGCGAGCAGCCTCCTGCCCGCGGGGCATTTTGCTACCTTGCCGACGATTATTCTGGAACGAGGCTATTTTGCACCTCGGCTTGATTCGTTCGTCACGAAATGGGCCTATCTACTACGTTTAACCGATCGCCCTTAACCATGCCAAATTTCGCGAAATAAAAACCGCAGGTAGACGGCTTGCGTATTCTCGGAAAACCGGGGGATGGTCGACCCATACGGTTCAAACGTAGTAGATAGGTCGTTTTCGTGGCGCGGCCCCAAAACAGTCTTTTGGGACGGGTGGTATCCTTGGTAGCCCTGTGCTGCAAACGCACCTTAAACGCAAGGAGTCCCATGGATCTTATCGCCCAGCTTGCCCGCGAGCTCAACCTTAAGGCCGCCAACATCGAGGCAGCCGTCAAGCTCATCGACGAGGGCAACACCATCCCCTTTATCTCGCGCTACCGCAAGGAAGCCACGGGCGGCATGGACGACGTCGCCCTGCGCACACTCGACGAGCGCCTGTCCTACCTGCGCAATCTTGAACAGCGCAAAGAGGACGTCATTCTGCTCATCGACGCCCAGGGCAAACTTACGCCCGAGCTCGAACAGCAGATTCGCGAGGCCACGCAGCTCCAGCGTGTCGAGGACCTCTACAAGCCCTACCGCAAAAAGCGCATGACCCGCGCGCAGAAGGCCCACGAGGCAGGCCTGGAGCCGCTCGCCAACATGATCATTATGCAGGCCTCGGCCAAGGGCAGCGCGCTCGACGCCGCCGCGGCCTACGTCAACGAGAAGGCCGGCTTCGACACGCCCGAGAAAGCGCTCGCCGGCGCGGCGGACATCGTGGCCGAGACGGTGGCCGAGGACCCTGAGAACGTCGCCGACCTGCGCGCCTTTACGCAAAACACCGCCGATATCGTCGTCGAGGCCACCGACCCCGCCGAGAAGACCCCCTACGAGCCGTACTACAGCTATGATGAGCCGCTGCGCCGTATACCCAACCACCGCGTGCTGGCTATCGACCGCGGTGAGCGCGAGGGCAAACTCCGCGTGCGCGTGAACGTCGACGGCGCCGCTGCCACGGCACGCCTCGGCAGCCGTTGGCCCCGACGTCAGGGCGTCTTCGCGCCCGTCTTTGACGCCGCCATCGCCGACGGTTACAAGCGCCTCATGGCCCCCTCGCTTGAGCGCGAGGCCCGCGCCAAACTCACCGTCCGTGCGCAGACCGAGGCCATCAACGTCTTTGCCAAGAATCTCGAGGGCCTGCTCTCGGCACGCCCCGTGCGCGGTGCCCGCGTGCTCGCGCTCGATCCGGGATACCGCACCGGCTGCAAGGTCGCCGTTATGGACGAGACCGGCAAGCTGCTCGACCACGGCGTGGTCTACCCCACCAAGCCGCGCCACGACGTCGCCGGCACCAAGCGCGAGCTCGCCCGCCTCGTCAAAAAGGACAGCGTCAACACCATCGTCATCGGCAACGGCACCGCCAGCCGCGAGACCGAGGAAGTCGTCTCGGAGTTCATCGCCGAGCAGGCACCTGGGCTGCGATACACCATCGTTAACGAAGCCGGCGCGTCCGTGTACTCCGCCTCCGAGCTCGCCAGCCAGGAATATCCCGACCTGGACGTCACCGTGCGTGGCGCCATGAGCCTGGGCCGTCGCCTGCAAGACCCGCTGGCAGAGCTCGTCAAGATTCCGCCCCAGTCTATCGGCGTGGGCCAGTACCAGCACGACCTTGACCAGGCCGAGCTTTCGCGCACCCTGGGCCATGTGGTGGAGGACGTCGTCAACCGCGTGGGCGTCGACGTGAATACCGCGAGCGCGAGCCTACTGGGATATGTATCGGGCATCACGCCGAACGTGGCCAAAAACATCGTGGCCTACCGCGAGGAGCACGGGCGCATCTCCGACCGGCGGGAGCTCAAGAAGGTGCCGAAGCTCGGCGCCAAGGCCTACCAGAAC
>USNX01000125.1 GCA_900556205.1 uncultured Collinsella sp. | reverse complement strand
CGATTCCCGACTCACGGCAAGCGGCAGCGAACAGCTTCGACCCCTGATCCATGAGCTCGAGCTTACGTTTGGCGGCCTTTTCGCGCTCGCGCTGTTCCGCCCGGGCACGACTAGGCAGCAGGATATCCTCGAGCGCACCGGGGCGATCGGCCAGCGACGCTGCAAGCCGCCAGAGCGCTCGCACCGCCTGGCTCGGCGTCATACCGGCCCTGGAGAGAGCGGCGTCCCCATTCCTTTTAAGATCGGCATCGAGACGTACGTTGATCTGAGCGGCTGTTGTGGTCATGACCTCTCCTTAATACTTTACAATCATCATAAAACTCTATGGTAGATACGTAAAGCATGTATAGCATTTATAAGCATTAGCAGTACTCTGTACACAAAAAGCCGCCGAGGCACACTGCACCTCGGCGGCTACGTATCACCGATCTAGTTCGGTTTCACCCTTTGCATTCGTCCAGATAAAACCTGCCAAAATGAACCTGTCCCTTTTTGGTAGGTTTTAGAGCTCCACGCTTTCGGCGCCGTTGATGGTTAGGTTGCGCTCGTAGAAGGCGGTGAGGGCGCGGATGGCGTACATCACGTCGCGCACGCCGCCGGTCTCGTAGCTCGAGTGCATGGCAAGCTGCGGCAGGCCCACGTCCACGGCATGCATGCTCGCCTGCATATTGGACAGGTTACCGAGCGTGGAGCCGCCGGCCATATCGCTCTTGTTGGCGAAGGCCTGCGTGGGCACGTCGGCGTCATCGCAGATGGCCTGGAACACCGCGCGGCTAAAGGCATCGGTGCAATAGTGCTGGTTGGCTGCTTCCTTGATGACGATGCCACCGTTGAGCACCACCTGGTTGCGGGCGTCACACTTCTCGGCATGATTGGGATGCACGGCATGTGCGTTGTCGCAGCTCACGAGCATCGAGGCGGCAAGTGCGCGGTGGTACGATTCGTCGTCAAAGCCCAGCGATCCGTTAATGCGGCGCAGCGCGTCGGCCAAGAACGTCGACATGGCGCCCTGCTTGGTCTCGGAGCCAACCTCCTCGTTATCAAAGCAGCAAAAGACCGAAACATCGTGCGCGTTCTCAGCACCCAAAAATGCCTGCAGCGAGGTGTAGGCGCAGGCCAGGTCGTCGAGCTTGGGCGTCGAGATAAACTCGTCGGCCCAGCCCCAAATGCGCGCATCCTGGCGGTTGACCAGGAACAGATCGCGGCCCAGAATTTGCTCGGGCTCAACATCCAGCTCGTCGGCGATCAGAGCATCAAAGTCGCCCTGCTTAAGGTCACCAGCGCTGATGAGCGGGCACAGGTCAACGGCTCGGTTGGGAGCAAAGCTCTCGTTAACGCCACGGTTCATGTGGATGGCAAGGCTCGGGATAATAGCGACCTCGCGCTCGGTAGCGAGCAGGCGGCTCTCAATACGGTCGCCTTCGCGTACCAACACGCGTCCAGCCAGCGCCAGCGGGCGATCGAACCAAGTGTAGTCGATCATGCCGCCGTAGGCCTCGGTGTTCAGGCGCAGCGTCTCGCCCGCGCCGTCGAGCTCGGGCACGGCCTTAACCTTAAACGTCGGCGAGTCGCTGTGCGACGCCGTCAGCTGAAAATGGTAGTCGCCGGCAACGCCGTCCTCGCCCCACGTCGCGGCCAGGTCCTCGCCCACCTTAAAGGCAACAACGCTCGAGGTGTTGCGCTGCGTGTAATAGCGACCGCCCGGCTCGATGTCCCACGCCGCATTCTCGGGCAGGTAGGTAAAGCCCGCCTCGTCGAGCTCGGCCATAATGGTCGCCGCCGTATGGAACATGCTGGGGCATGCCTCGATAAAGTCGATAAGGTCGTTGGCGGCCTCGATATCATCGGCCGTCACATGCGCGCGCTCGGGCGTTTCCTGATCCGTCATGCTCTCCCCTTTCGCTGGGTTGATGGTCCCTTCCAGCATACCCCGCCGCGCCAGCGCCGCACTCTTCATTCCGTGTTTAATCCCGCGCCGCTCGCCAAGTTGAGCCATCATGCCCGTGCACCTTTTGCGACAATTACGCTAACAGGACGAGAGGAGCCGTCATGAAGCCACGTAACATTGCCATCGCCTGCGGTGTCGCGGGAGTCGCCGTCGGCCTTGCCGCTGCCACCGGTATCGTTTATCACAAGCAAATCAAGTCCGCCGCGTCGCTCAAACGCTTGACCGGCTACGCGGATAGCTATGACCTGTACGCAATCGACATCGCCTACGACTACGATCTTGATCGCATCATCGCCGCTGGCGTGCGCGACGACCAGGCCTACATCGATGCCGTGGTGGCGCAGGTGCTGCCCGGTGTGCCGGTACATGTCCGGGCGCCCCAGTTTGCCTGCAGCGCTTTTGTCGCCGTAGATGCCGAAGGCCGCGTGCGCACCGGTCGCAATTACGACTTTAAGGACGACACCTCGGCGCTGCTGGTGCGCAATCACCCACGCGACGGCTATGCCTCCATCGGGTTTGCTGCCCTTAACAACCTGGGTGATAACACTCCGCTTGACTCCGTCGGCGGACGCGCCGCCGCACTCATGGGCCCGTTTGCCCAGCTCGACGGTGTTAACGAATGCGGCGTGTCCATTGCCGTACTCACCCTGGATTCCAAGCCCTGTGACCAGGACACGCAACGCCCCGTCATCAATACCTCGCTCGCCATCCGTCTGGTGCTCGACCGTGCCGCCACCACGCAAGAAGCTGTCGACCTGCTTTCCGCCTACGACATGCACGCCATGGCAGGACGCGATTACCACTTCTTTATCAACGACGCCGCCGGTGACGCGCGGGTGGTGGAGTGGGATCCGCACGATCCGGACCGCGCTTTCAAAGCAACTCCTGTACGCCAGGTTACGAACTTCTACGCCTGCTATGGCGACGAAGTGCTGCCCAACCAAAAGAATGGTGAGCTGGGCCATGGTAAAGAGCGCGCCGTCGCAATCGCCGATGTCCTTGACGCCCACGCCGGTGCCCAGGACGAGGCAGTCGCTTGGAAGGCCCTTCGCGCCGCAGCCCAAGAGCCCAATCCGGAAGACATCACCAGCAATACGCAATGGTCGGTCGTCTTTGACAATACCGAACCCGCCGCCGCTATTACGCTGCGCCGCCACTGGGGCAACGTCGATGCCTTCGCACTGTAAGGAGCCAGGCCCGTCGACCTTACGTTCCCTGACGTTGCTTACATTTCCATACGCTTGAGCTAACACGTTTTACCCCCGTATCAACAGTGTGCGGGGGTAAACTTATGCGCATGTTATAACTTGCCCGGAAGGATTCATCATGCTCAGGATCGGTCTTCTTACCAGTGGCGGCGACTGCCAGGCGCTCAACGCCACCATGCGCGGCATCGTCAAAACGCTTATGACCAATAGCGAAGAACCTATCGAGATCTATGGTTTTGAGGACGGCTACCAGGGCCTTATCTACAGCAGGTTCCGCGTCATGACGCCCGCCGATTTTAGCGGTATCCTCACCCGCGGCGGCACCATCCTGGGCACGAGCCGCACGCCGTTCAAGCGCCTGGATACCCCCGAAGCCGATGGTGTCGAGAAGGTGCCGGCGATGGTCCACACCTATCATAAGCTGCAACTCGACTGCCTGTTTATGCTGGGCGGTAACGGCTCCACCAAGACCGCCAACCGCCTGCGCGAAGAGGGCCTCAACGTTATCGCCCTGCCCAAGACCATCGATAACGACACTTGGGGCACCGAGCTGACGTTTGGCTTTACGAGCGCCATCGACGTCGCCACCAAATGCATCGACGACATCCACACTACCGCCTCGAGCCACGGCCGCGTGTTTGTCATCGAGATCATGGGCCACAAGGTTGGCTGGATTCCGCTGTACGCCGGCGTCGCGGGCGGTGCGGATGTCATCTTGATTCCCGAAATCCCCTACGACATGGATAACGTCATCAAGACCATCGAGCATCGCATGGAGACCGGCAGCCGCTTTACGATTGTAGCCGTCGCCGAGGGCGCTATCTCCAAGGAGGACGCGGCGCTGTCCAAGAAGGAGTACAAGAAGAAGCTCGCCGAGCGCACGAGCCCGTCAATCGTGTACGACATCGCCAAGGAGATCGAGGCCAAGACCGGTCGCGAGACCCGCGTCGCCATCCCCGGTCACACGCAGCGCGGCGGCCAGCCCGACGCTCAGGACCGCATCTTTGCGACCCAGTGCGGCGTCGAGGCCGCGCTTGGCTGCCTGCGCGGCGAGTTTGGCTACATGATCGCCCTGCGCGACGGCAAGATGTGCCACATGCCGCTCGAGGAGGTCGCCGGCAAGCTCAAGTACGTCGATCCCCAGAGCGACCTGGTGCGCGAGGCCAAGGCGTTGGGCATCAGCTTCGGCGACGAATAGCCCCGGCTGGAACCGCCCCCATCGGAGGCCCCAGGGCTTACCTCCCAAATCGTCCTCGGACATGTCAGGACCCCGCCGTGCGCTTCGCGCGGCGGGGTCCTTCCGTCCTGCGGAAAGA
>USNX01000124.1 GCA_900556205.1 uncultured Collinsella sp. | reverse complement strand
GGTACATCCAGGACCGCGGCAATATCGCAAGCTACTCGAGCGTGGAGAGCGATAGCTCGTCAATTGAGGCCATCGCCACGGTGTTCCCGTTCATCTTCTTTATCGTCGCCGTGCTCATCAGCCTTACCACCGCTACGCGTATGGTCGAGGAGGAGCGCACGCTCATCGGCCTGTATAAGGCGCTCGGTTATTCGCGCGGGTGCATCCTGTCCAAATACGTGGACTACGCGCTGTGGGCGTGTCTGATCGGTGGCGTGCTCGGCAACATCATCGGATTTGTGGGCCTGCCGCTGTTCCTGTTTACGGTGTTCGACGACATGTACTCGCTGCCCCAGATGCTGCTTTCGTACGACATCGTGTCCTCGATCGTTTCGGTGGCACTGTTTGCCGTGGGCGTGGTGGGCGCCACAATTATCGCCTGCCGCCACGAGATGGCCGAGACCCCGGCCTCGCTTATGCCTCCCAAGGCCCCGCGCGCTGGCTCGCGCATCTTGCTCGAGCGCATCGGCTTTATCTGGCGCCGCATGGGCTTTTTGAACAAGGTGGCGGCGCGTAACCTGTTCCGCTACAAAAAGCGTGCCTTTATGACCATCTTTGGCATCGCGGGTTGCACCGCGCTTGTGATCTGCGGTATGGGTATTCGCGACACGTCGGTCGCGCTTTCGCCCAAGCAGTACGGCCACATCACACGCTACGATCTGCTGGCGGTCGCCAATCCCGACGATTTTTCGCAGACGTGCGCGGCATTGGATGAGCGCAGCGCGGCCAATGATTCCAACGTGACCGTGACCTCGACCCTGCCGATTATGACCGACAACGTCACCTTTACGTTTGGCGGCAAGAGCGAGACTGTGCAGCTCATCGTGATTCCCGACGACCGCACGGGTGACTTGGGCGATTACGTGCGCCTGGAGGATGAGTCCAAAGAACCGCTGTCTTTGCGTGACGGAGACGTGTATCTGAGCAAAAGTTCACAGCTGGTGTTGGGGATTCAGCCGGGCGATACGGCGCACGTCCAGGATTCGTCGCTCAATGTTGCCAAGGTCAAAGTCAGTGACATTTCGCTCAACTATCTGGGCAACACGCTTTACATGACGCAGGGCACCTATGAGCGCGCGTTCGGTCGAAGCGTGCGCCTTAACGGCGTCTTTGTGCTGCTTAAGGGCTCATCTTCTGACCAGATTGCGTTTAGCAAGAAGATTAAGAGCGACGGTTGGCTCACCATCTCGAGCACGGCCGAACATTGGCAGAACTACGAGGCGAACTTTACGATTATCAATTCTGTCGTGGTGCTCGTGACCTTTATGGCGGCGTGCCTGTCGTTTGTGGTGGTGTTTACGCTGTCCAACACCAACATCTCCGAGCGCGAACGCGAGCTGGCGACCATCAAGGTGCTGGGCTTCCGTCGCGGTGAGGTGCACCATTACGTCAACAAGGAGACGTTGATCCTCACGGCGATTGGCGCCGCACTGGGCGTGCCGCTGGGCGGCTTGTTGGCCGAGAGTTTTACGTACATTTTGCAGATGCCGTCGTTGTACTTTGACGTCGAGGTCGAGCCGCTGAGCTACGTGCTCGCCGTGGTGCTTTCCTTTGGCTTTACGTTTATCGTCAACCTCGCCACCAATCGTACCCTCAATAAGATCGACATGGTCGGCGCCCTCAAGAGTGCCGAGTAACCTGTCCTGGGATTCAAGCTGTAGCGAGCTACCGACGCACCCACATCCGCATTATTGCATAAACCGCCCCGTCGAATGCATATTCCGGCGGGGCGGTTGCTACTTGTCCACGGGTACCCCAAGGGGGCGGCGTGCAAATTCCGGAGTATTCAGCATCCCGGGGTCCGCGGGCGCGGGGGCGGGAGTGCAAAACTGCGCTGAAAGCCCCGATTCTGAGCCCCAACGCCTCTAGAGCCGCTCGTTTTTTACAGGATGCGGCCCATGGTGCCTGCCTTTCGCTCAAAATCCAGTATGCAGGCACCCTTGGCTGCTGAATACTCCCAAAAATGCACGCCGCATCCTACCCTAGGCACCCGTAGCTACTCTGCGGGTGCGTGGCCTGATAGTAAGTTGCGGTGGAATAGTTCCTGTTTTATGGCTCTGCTATGCCAAACAGGAACTATTCCACCGCAACATATTGAGAGGGTTCTTGGCTGTTGTGCGTACTGACATTTGTCATGAAATGGCAGGCCATTAGGGGTTGCTACTCGTAGTTGCGGTAGGGTTGGGGCAGATTCTAACTAGAAATGGTGGTCGCTACCGGTTGTTCTCGGCATACTCGGCTCATTCGATTACGGTCGCCACATGAAAGGAACTGTCATGGATCTTGCGATGGCACAGCGCCTCGTCGATCGCCGCAAAGCTGCCGGTCTTTCCCAAGAGGCGCTTGCTGCTCAGCTTGGCGTAAGTCGCCAGGCTGTCAGCAAATGGGAACGCAGCGAATCCTCACCCGATACCGATAACCTTATTGCGCTCGCCGCACTGTATGGCGTGTCGTTGGACGAGCTGTTGTATGGGGAAGCGGCTAGCGATGCCGACGACCTTGAGGACGGCAGTGCCGACACCGAGACGGCGGATGTGGCTGACGAGGCTGAGGATTCTGCCGAGCACGCCGATTGCGGCGACAAGCCACTTGTCGATATTTCCCTCGCGCGCGGTATCCACGTCATTGATCCCAATAAAGGCGAGGAAGTACATGTTGGCTGGAGCGGCATCCATGTGACCAACGACCGCAAGGGTGAAGAGGTGCACGTGGGGCCGGGCGGCGTACATATTGACACGCTAGAGGACGACGGGCACAGCGTGCACACCAATGCCGATGGCACCGTGGTTATCGACGGCGAACAATTCTCCAGCTGGAAAGAGGCACGCGACAAGCTCGACCATCATGGCAAGCATTTCCACACCAAGCTCGGTCGCGCGTGGAATAAGTTCCCCTTTCCCGTGCTTGTCGCCCTCGCCTATCTGGCACTCGGCATTATTTGCGGCGTGTGGACTACGGGACTTTTCCTCGTCTTTTTGATTCCCGTCTACTACGCGCTTGGCGATTTCATCGACCGACGTCATCTGTCAAAGCTTGTCGACGCCGTCTACCCGGCAGCTGCCATAACTTGGTTCCTCTACATGTGGCTCTGCCTGGGACAGCCCCATCCCGCATGGGTCATCCTCATCACGATTCCCATCGTAAAAGCGCTTATGCACTGGTGCCGCAAACAATGGAAGCACCGCAAACAGGCCTAAACCGCCAGCGCCACTCATCCGACACCGCCCGTCCCTTCCAAGTTGCGGTGATATAGGGACTGTTTTGAGGCTCCAAAGCGCCAAACAGTCCCTATATCACCGCAACTAACAAACAATTGGGTCAGTTCCGGCACGGAGATAAGCATTGAGCTGACCGCGCGCCAAGAAAAGGGCCTATTTACTACGTTTAGCCCGAAGGGGCCGACCATACCCGCCTTTTTCGAAAACTGGCAAGCTTTCTACCTGCGGTTTTATTTTTACAATCTTTGTCATGGTCGAGGGTGTGGTAGCAAACGTAGTAGATAGGTCCATTTTGTGGCAACGGATCATTCAAGCTCAATCTCGAAGGCTGAAGAGAGCCTCTCATCCACGCCTGCGAGCGAAAACCAAATAGAATGAAAGGCAAATGGAAAGCCCGTTTGACGAGCGGAGAACATATGCGCGACGTAGCCGAAAGCGACTGGAAGCTGTTTAAGAAAATGCTTCCTCAATGGCAAGAACGTTATATGGAAAAGCTCATCGGCCGGTACGTTGAGATGCTGAACGGCGACAGCGAAGCGTCCAGTAGATTTTGGGCGCTAGAAGAGCGTATCAATAGGGATAAGCTGTCCTCAGGAGTGCTGGTGAACGACCTTCGCCGCAGTACAATGCACCGTGAGATAGCCAATTTGCTTATCGACAGCGTGATTACCCTCGACGATCTTGACGGTTTTACCGAAGACATTAAAAGCTATGCGCAACACTGGACTGGCCAGTAAGAGCACTGAACGACAGACATCCCCAGCAAAGCGGGGCAAACGCCGGGCCACCTAATGGTTGTCCGGCGTTTGCCCAGATTAACCTGCCAAAGATGAACCTGTCCCTTTTTGGCGGGTTACTCGGCGCTTTTAAGAGCGCCGAGTAACCCGTTCTGGGATTCAAGCTGTAGCGAGCCACCGACGCGCCCACAGCCACTAAATTGCATAAACCGTCCTGCCGATTGCATATTTCGGCGGGGCGGTTGCTTTTTGCCTACGGGTAACCCAGGGGGCGGCGTGCAAATTCCGGAGAATTCAGCATCCCGGAGTCCGCGGGTGTGGGAGCGGGCGCACAAAAGCGCATTGAAAGCCTGACTTTGAGCTCCGGCGCCTCGAGGACCGCTCATTTTTTTGCAGAATGCGGCCCGCGGCGCCTGTCTCTCGCCCAAAATCCAGTATGCAGGCACCCTTGGCTGCTGAATACTCCCAAAAATGCACGCC
>USNX01000123.1 GCA_900556205.1 uncultured Collinsella sp. | reverse complement strand
CTATGCACAGGTGGTTCCCATGGAGGATATCAACCTGCACTTTACCGGCGACTTCCACGCTATCGGTGCCGCCAATAACCTGCTGGCCGCCATGCTTGATAACCACATCCAGCAGGGCAATCAGCTCGGTATTGACGTTAAGCGCATCACTTGGAAGCGCGTCGTCGATATGAACGACCGTCAGCTGCGCCACGTCATCGACGGCATTGGCGGTAAGGCCCAGGGCGTGCCGCGCGAGGACGGCTTCGATATCACCGTCGCCTCCGAGGTCATGGCAATCCTGTGCCTGTCTACGAGCATCAGCGACCTCAAGGAACGCTTGGGTGAGATTGTCGTCGGCTATAGCTTTGCCGGCGAGCCCGTCCGTGCCCGCGACCTCAAGGCCCAGGGTGCCATGGCCGCGTTGCTTAAGGACGCGCTCAAGCCCAACCTGGTGCAAACGCTCGAGGGCACGCCCGCGTTTGTCCACGGCGGTCCCTTCGCCAATATCGCCCACGGCTGCAACTCCATCATGGCCACGCGTATGGCGATGCGCTTTGGCGATGTTGCCATTACCGAGGCCGGCTTCGGTGCCGATCTGGGTGCCGAGAAGTTCCTCGACATCAAGTGCCGCATGACGGGCGTTCGCCCCAGCGCCGTCGTGATCGTCGCTACCGCCCGTGCGCTTAAGTACAACGGTGGCGTCGCCAAGGCCGACCTCAACGAGGAGAACCTCGAAGCACTCAAGGCTGGCATGCCCAACCTGCTGCGTCACGTCGACAACATCCAGAACGTTTATGGTCTGCCCTGCGTGGTCGCCATCAACCGCTTCCCGACGGACACCGAGGCCGAGCTTGCGCTCATCGAGTCCGAGTGCCAGAAGCTCGGCGTCAGCGTTAAGCTTTCCGAGGTCTGGGCCAAGGGCGGCGAGGGCGCGCTCGACCTGGCCGATGAGGTCATGCGTCTGATTGAGCAGCCGAGCGAGCTCAAGTTTGCCTACGAGGACGGCGCCGATGTGGCCGACGCCCTCGAGGCCGTTGCCACCAAGGTCTACCGCGCCGACGGCGTCGACTTTACGCCGGCTGCCAAGCGCCAGCTCGCCGAGCTGCGCGAGAACGGCTTTGGCAACCTGCCGGTGTGCGTGGCCAAGACGCAGTACAGCTTTAGCGACAACGCCAAGGCGCTGGGCGCTCCCGAGGGCTTCCACATCACCGTGCGCGAGCTCAAGGTTTCCGCCGGTGCCCACTTTGTGGTCGCGCTGACCGGCAGCGTTCTGACCATGCCCGGCCTGCCCAAGGTTCCCGCGGCCGAGAACATCGACGTCGACAACGACGGCAACATCACCGGCCTGTTCTAAGCCTGCTGCTCATAGCCGCTTGCCCGCCCCGCCGCGCCTACCAAAGCCCGGCGGGGCTTTTTCCTTCGTCCCCAAGGGATCATTTTTTGCGGCGGCAATGTTGCGCAACAAGAATGGGGATTTCTCTCGTACGGTGTAGTTGGAAGAACTGCGCGGGCGCATTGCGGCTGCGGCGAGAGACGGGAGATGCGATGTATTGCACCAAGTGCGGAGCTCAAATACCCGACGGCTCCACGTTTTGCACGAGCTGCGGGGCTCGCGTGGGTGGCGCCGAGGACCAAGCGGAGCCCGTGGCGTTTCCGGTGGAGGACGCGCCGGCGTCCGCTCCTGTGGGGCAGCAAGCTCCTCAGGGTGCTCCGGTTCATATGGCGGCGCAGCCTCGTTATGAGGAGCCTATGACCGAGCCTGCTGAGGCCGCTCAGCCGTTTGTTCCGACGCCGCGGCCCAAGAAGCCCAAGCACAGGGGCTGTATCGTCGCTGCCGTTATCGGCGGTGTTGCCGTTGTCGCCATCGTAGCGGCATTCGTCGTCGTGCCGCGCATCGGCTCGTCGTCCGAGGTGACTTCGGGCGGTAAGGGCTATGTTGTCTGCGCATGCGAGACCAAGATTCTGCCCAAGAACAGCAAGGGCAAAAAGCTCAAGAGCTATACCGTCGAGCTGGCGCCCGCGAATGGCAAGGGCAAGAGCTACACCATCAAAGTGGATGGCGAGGACGGCTTTGCCATGGAGGACTTTGGCGAGCTGCCCGACCAGAAGTACCAGATGACCATTACCTCGGGCAAGGGCAAAAAGAAGAGCACGACCACCATGAAGGTGGACTACGCCAAGGAAGGCTCGGACGCCCCTAAGAGCGTTGAGCTCACGCAGTCCAAGAAGGAGGCCAAAGCCTCTGCCAAGGCGGCGGTCAAGACGGCAGATGAGCTATTTACCGACAAGATTCTCGAGTACCAAAAGAAGTACGGCGAGGGCGAGGCTGTTGAGATTGATGATTCTTCGATGTTTGGAACACGGGGCGTTGCCTACGCTAGGCTCATCGATTTTGACGGCGATGGCCAGGACGAACTGTTGATTGAGTACTCTGACGAGCCGATTGAAAACGACAATGGCGCCACTGCTGCCAAGGTAGAGGTCTGGGCTTATCGCGATGGTGAGATCGAGAAGGTATACGAGCCCGACACTCAGGTTTACACCATGTGCGCTGGCGTCTCGCTTTACGTATACGAATATGATGGTACCTATGGATTCAAACGGTATCTGCATGATGGGGAGACAATTAATTTCAAAGAAGTCCCCGATGGCTTTAACCAATCCCATGATGGCTACGAGTGCGAATTCAACGCCTATGACGGCAAGTCATTTAGCGCCATTGTTGGCCCTGTGTCGATTGACGATTCGAAGGTGGAAGACATCAATGAAGTGCGTGAGTTTGACGCTGAGTTGTTCAGCAGCGAGGAAGTTGTAGCAAAAAGCATCGCAACGGTTGCCACGACGCTGGAACAGCTGAAGTCGAAGGACTCTGACGATGCGCAGGCGAGCTACGAGGCCGTCTCTGCCACGCAGGATGTCAACTTTACGGCTGCGGTTGGCGAAGGACCGCTGAATCCGTCTCCCGATGACACGTGTCAGATCACGGCTACGTGGACCTACCCTCAGGTGAAAGGCCAGGGCGTGGGCGTCGCTAAGTTTAACAAGGATATGGCCCAGCTCGTCGCGGACACGCTCGACGCAAGCAAGCATGCCTCGATGGATGACGAGGACAGCCGCGTGACCATGGTGTACACGGCCGAGATCGTCTCGATTGACGGTGATATCGCCTGCGTGCGTACGTTTACACGCAGCTATCAACCTCCGTATCGATCGGTGCAAATGACGAGGTCGGCTTACTACAACCTCAAGACGGGTGAACAGGTTTCGCTCGAGGACTCGCTTGCGCAGCACGGGCTTTCGTTTGATACCCTCAAGAGCGAGGCCAAGCAGGCAATTATGACGGCAAAGCCGGATATGGACTCTGTGTCCGAAGACAACATCGACGATGACGATAACTACACCGAGGATCATTTCTACTACGACGGCAAGGGCTATATCGTTGTCCTCGATACTGGCGAGTTTGACTGCATGGCATGGGATACCCACGACTTGGTTGCGCACGCCTTCGACTCGAGCTATTCCAGCGGCCAGGACGTAACGCCCGAGCGAGCCAGGGCTACGTACGTACCCAATGAGTAAGGTGGACCGCGAGGGATAATCTGAACAGTCCCCGGTGACGCAAAACGCAGCGCCGCCGGGGACTTTTTGATGCAAATTGGCTCCGAAACAAGCTATCTGGGCCAGCCGCGCCACGAAAAGCGCCCATCTACTACGTTTGCCAGGGTTGGACCGACCATGGAGCGTTTTTTAACAATGTGGCAAGACGTTTACCTGCGGTTTTGTTAATACAAATATGGCTATGGTTGGCACCCTTGGGTTAAACGTAGTAGATGGGCGCATTTTTTGGTGCACAGTCCAAGAAGGGATCATTAGCCGCGCTGGAGGCCGAAGAGTTTGGCGTTGCGCTCGGCGACCATCATGTTGATATCGGCGATTTCCATCTCGCCGTCAATGTAGGGCTGGTAGGTGCCATATGGATCGCCGGCTCCCAAGCTGCAACTGCCGCAGTTGTCGCAGCTGCCGTTACCGCAGCCCGCGAGTGCCAGCTTTATGATCTCCTCGCGTTCGGCGCGCGTCGTGTCTTTGATAAGCTTGCTTTTTGCCATGACGTTCCTCGATTCGCTTGTGACCGTCGGCCGCGCATGTCTTGTAGATACCGACGGCTTTGCCCATCATAGGCTTTTGCGCGGGTAGAATGCATGGATAACTTGATGCTTACGGGCGACGGAAAGGAAACGTTGCATGGACCAGGATAAGACGACCGTAATGGGTGGCTACGGCTCCCCGCGGACGGGCAATGGCGCCGATGAGACCCGCGTCGTGCCGGACGCCCGATACGCCTCGCCCGATGTGACCCAGGCTTCGGCCGATCCCACGCGCGTTGTGAATTACGGAAACGCAGCGCAGGACCCGTATGGTGCCTCGTCGCAGAGCCCCTACGGCAACGCGGCGGCAGACCCTTATGATGACCTGCTGCAAAATCCCATTCCGCAACCTCAGCAGACGACATATATGC
>USNX01000122.1 GCA_900556205.1 uncultured Collinsella sp. | reverse complement strand
CCCAAGGCTCAGCCTGTCGCGCAGTCCGCGCCGTGGGAATCCGAGCAGGTGCCCTACGACGACGCCATGGTCGGCGGCTTTGCCGGCGATGCGAGCGGGGACGATTTTCCTCCGTTCGACGTGCCGGGTGCGACGCCCGCGCCCAAGTCCGCTGTAGCTGCCCCCAAAGAGGAGGACGCTCCTGCAGCTCCCTGGGAGTCCAACCCCGGCGCCGGCAGCCCCTTCGGCCACCAGGGCGCAGCCCCGAGCATCCCGCAGACCGAGGACGAGGCCAAAGACCTCATCCGCAGCGTCTTCGGCCAGGCCACCATCTTCAAGCCGGTGGAGTAGCTGTACGGGCGGGTATACTGCTCAAGAAGAGAACCCCTTGCCCGGGCGCATTTGTATTTCGGACATGTGTAGTGTGGTGCCGCGTATATCGCATTCGAGCAAACAGGTGCGCGACGGCCGGCCTAGGATGTTGAGGTCGATACGATACGTCGCATGGCTGTCTGTGTGCTCGACTTGCTCGGCGTCGACGGTTGCTCCGATTGTCGAATAGTCGCCTAGCTCGGCATCGACAATCTTGGAGTTATTAATCTCGACCTTGAGCTCTTGGTAGAGGGACGGGCTGTTGTAGTAAACGGTTCGGGTTCCGTCGACGCACTCGTCGGTCGCCTCCCATTTGACAACGGGCTTATCCGAGCTGGCTACCAGCAGTTCTGCTCCAAAGGCTATAGCATGGGTGATGACAACCAGCAATGCCCAGCCGACAAAGAGATAGAGAACCACATATGCAACGGGGTGTTTTGAGCGGATGTTTTGGAGCACGTCGGGGGCATTCATGGGGTACCTCCAAATTGCTATCTATAGCAATCAAATTATACCCCACCGCCATGTGCGCCGCCTCGAGTAGTGGCTCGGCATTTAGCCATTTAGTGGGACGCATAAAATGTCGGATTCCGGCTCTACAAGATTTAGCTTTCAATATTATGCAGATGCGAATTATTCAACTTTGCATAATTTTTTGGGTGCGGCTTGCACTCCAGGACATGTATATCGACTGAGGTAGCGTGACCGCCCCGCTCGCTGGCCGCGCGCCGTGGTACGATTTTTGAGTTTGAAAGTCCTGCCGTGCTCCGGCTGCCCTTGCAGCTCGGCGTGCGGCCGCACGTAAAGGAGCCATCATGGCCGGTATGAACATGCAGCAGATGATGAAGCAGGCCCGCAAGATGCAGGAGCAGCTTGCCGCCGCGCAGGAGAACCTCAAGTCCCAGACCGTCGACGCCTCTGCCGGCGGCGGCATGGTCAAGGTGACCGTTAACGGCGAGATGGAGCTCGTCAACCTCACCATCGATCCCGATGCCCTCGATCCCGAGGACGTCGATATGCTGCAGGATATGATCATGGCTGCCGTCAACGAGGCCGTCCGCGGCGTCAACGAGCTCGCCAACAAGCAGATGGGCGCCATCACCGGCGGCCTCAACATCCCGGGCATGCCGTTCTAAGACACAAATATTTATGAGTGCAAATCACAGTCTGCAAAAACTGCTCGATGAGCTGGGCCGTCTGCCGGGCATTGGTCCCAAGTCGGCCCAGCGCATCGCCTATTACCTGCTCGAGGCCGATGCCGAGGAGGCGCGCCGCCTGGCCGAGGCCATCCTGGAGGTCAAGCAGGAGGTCCACTTCTGCAGCCGCTGCTTTAACTACGCCACGGCCGACGAGTGCTCCATCTGCCAGGACCCGATGCGCGATACCACTCGCATTTGCGTGGTGGGCGAGCCGCGCGATGTCCAGGCGATTGAGCGCACGGGCAGCTACCACGGCCTCTACCACGTATTGGGCGGCGTGATCAGTCCCATGGACAAGATTGGCCCCGAGCAGCTGCACATTCGAGAGCTGCTGGCACGCTTGGGCCACGAGGACATCCACGAGGTCATCATCGCCACCAACCCCAATATTGAGGGCGAGACCACGGCGAGCTATCTGGCCCGTACCATCAAGCCGTTGGGCGTCGAGGTGTCGCGTCTGGCAAGCGGCCTTCCCGTGGGCGGCGACTTGGAGTATGCCGACGAGCTTACGCTTGGCCGCGCCATCGAGGCCCGTCGCGCGATTTAGGTGGCGAGCCTGCTCCTGCCGTATGTTTTCCTCGCGCCGCACGGGGTAGTCATAATTTCCCCGTGTGACTGTGAGTTTGTTGTGCAACAAAGATGCTTCGTATCCGCTTATCGCATGGATGCTTCCGCTCGCATCCTTAATTTGCCCATTCGTTGCGCAACCTTTTGGGTTCGCTGATACACTCAAATATGGATTTGAATGAATGCGCCGCTTCTGAGCGGCGTGTTTTTCTTGGAGGAGAACGCATGCGGCCCGGTGGCACTCAGACAAAGCGCGGCGCCGCGGTGCGCATGCGACGCCGACTGGGCTTGGCGCCGCGGGCGTACGCACTGCTATCGTGCTCGCTGGTGCTGGTCATAGCTGGCGTTTCTGCCTATGGCATGACCGTGCCGTCCATGATGCAGGCGCATGCCGCACGCGAACCGCGCGTGGGGCATGAGGTCAAAAGTGATCTGGGTACCACGACTGGATATGCTTGGGCAAGTGTGGTCGCGCATATTGTGTTTGGCACCGACGATACGGACGGCGCCGAGGCCCCGGACAACGAAGTCACGCTTGCCAATGGCAAAACCATCGTGCTCACCAACACTAAGATCATCGATCGGTTGTCCAACAATAGCGTGGCGGCAACGGTGAATAAGGTCGAGCAGCAGAAGGAGCAGGACGCCCAGCAGTCCGGAAAGCCCGGTAGCTCGGATACTTCTGGCTCCGGCTCGGATTCATCGAGTTCGGGCGGCGGCTCTGGGTCGGGTTCCTCTACCGGAGGGTCTGGAAACGGCGGTTCGACGGGCGGCAACACTGACAACGATGCAAACTCCGGTGGCCTTTCCGCTGCTGAGGAAGAGAGCATTCACAGCTGGCTTGTGACCAAGTACAACATGCTCGACGGCTATGTTTCTCGTGCCAATGATGTGGTCTCGACCTATAACTCTACGGGAGATCCCAGGCCGTGCGACAGCCTGGTCGGGGAGATGTTTGTCATTCGAGCCGAGTTCGGTCGTCAGACATTCTCGCCCCGGTCAAAGTGGTATCAGCAGTATGCCAATCTGTGGGGCTGTTACACCAACTTATGTCAATGGGTCGGCCATTACGGCGATGATGACGTCGCGCTCGGTAACTTCAACAATAACGTGGCGGCGCTTGCCCTATGATGACCGATCTTGCATCCACCACACCACAATCGCTCGGTCGCGATCCCATGGTCGGCCTGCGCCTGGCGCGTGTCGACGGGTTTGAGCCGGCCATTGCGCTCGGTCAGGACGAACTGCCTGCCTATCTGCGTCGTTTTACGATGCTGTTTGCCGACGATGCCACCATGCGCCGTGGCGGTATCGGCCGCGTGACGCGTGCTGTCAACGCCCAAGGCGAGGCCGTGGCACTCAAGCAGCTCATCTTGCCGACGCGCGATGAGTTTGATGACGATGCCGCTCACGAGGCGCTGGTCGCCAAGTTCAAGGCGGCGTTTCGCGAGGAATACGAATGCCATCGCGCCCTTTCGGGCCTTAAGGGCTTTCCCCGCCTCTATGGCTGGGGCGAGGTCGACGGTGTGCCTGCAATTGTCATGGAATGGGTCGAGGGCGAGACGCTTGCCCGCTTGCGTTCGCGACTTGCCGTGGACGATGCCGGACGCCTGTCACCGCTTGTGGCGGCGCGTCTGGGTCGCGACCTGTTCGATCTGCTCTGCCGCATGAGCCTGGTGGGCGAGGGCTTTGTCCATCGCGATATCTCGCCCGCTAATATTATGGTGCGCACGGCGCGTCTACCGCTTGACCGGCAGCTTGCCGAGGGCACCTTTGACCTGTGCCTGATCGACTTTGGCTCGTCGCTGGCGCTTGAGCCTGCGTCGGCCGTGGCCGGTACCGGCGGCAAGGCGTCGTTTACGGAGCGTTATGCCACGCTGCGTCGCGCGACGGTTGCCTATGCCCCGCCCGAGATGCTCACCGACGATATTCCCGACCTGCGCGCTTTGCGTATGTCGCCGGCGATTGACGTTTATGCCGCGGCAAGCACGGTTTACGAGCTCATTGCCGGCGTCGCGCCATACGAAGCCGCGCCGAGCACTTCGGGCACCTCGGGTTCGCGCAAAAAGACGCGCGACATCGCGAGCCCCTACCGTCTCAAGATGGACACGCGGCCCGACTATCCCATTGGTGCCCATGCGCCCGGTTGTGATTTGACTCAGCTGCTTCGTCGTGAGCCCGATGTGGCGCTCGCCGCGGCCGAGCAGGCCCAGCAGCTAGGGCTTGAGCCGGATTCCGAAGAGCTACGCGACGCGCTGGCGTTTGTCGATGCCCAGCTGTTCGACGTGGTGATGGCCTGCCTGTCCAGCCATCAAAAAGATCGTCCCGAGCCGGCGGCGGTCGAGGCAGCGCTCTCGGCGTTTTGTGACCACTATGCGCAAAATGTCGGTCGTTCGCTCCGCGGCGAGCCGCTCACGCCGTGCCCCATGGA
>USNX01000121.1 GCA_900556205.1 uncultured Collinsella sp. | reverse complement strand
TAGGAGCGGGGCGCGGAGGCAAAGGAGACGCCATAGGCCTTGACGAAGCACGTAACAGCCAGCGCGCCGGTAATGGCGAGCGCGACGGCAGCGAACACGGCCACGATCATGACGGCCTTGTCGCCCTGCATGGCGGCATTAAACAGCGACTGGTAGGTAAACCACTCGGACACAAAGCCGTTGAAGGGCGGGATGGCCGAGATGGCAAGCGCGCCAACGAGGAAACAGATGGCCGTTGCCGGCATACGACGGAACAGGCCGCCCATCTTCTCCATATTGCGCGTACCCGTGGAGTACAGCAGCGCACCGGCGCCCAAGAACAGCTCGCCCTTAAACATCGCGTGGTTAAACGTGTGGTAGAGGGCGGCCATCAGGGCCAGGACGGCGATGCCGACAGAGTTGAGCGCCATGGCGGCCATGGAGGCGCCGACGCCGAGCAGAATAATGCCGATGTTCTCGACGGAGTGATAGGCCAGCAGGCGCTTGATGTCATGCTCCTGCAGGGCGAAGGCCACGCCGAGGACCGACGAGATCGCACCGAAGACCATGACCATAAGGCCCCACCAGACCTGAACGCCCGAGGCAGAGAGCAGGTCGAGACCAACCTTGAGGATACCGAAGATACCGATCTTGATCATGCCGCCGGACATGAGGGCCGACACGTTGGACGGCGCCTCGGGATGTGCCTTGGGCAGCCAGCCGTGCAGCGGGATGATACCGGCCTTGGCGCCAAAGCCAAAGAAGGCGAGCACGAAGCACACGGATGCGACCGCGGGGCTAAACTGCGTGGCGCGGAAATCCGCAAAGGCAAACGAGCCACCGGCGAAGTTGGTCATGGTGAGGAAGCTCGCCATGATGAGCACAAAGCCCACGTGAGCGATCACAAAGTAGAGCCAACCGCCGTGAATGGAGTTCTCGTTCTCCTCGATCACGACCAGGAAGTACGAGGTCAGCGACATGAGCTCAAAGGCGACCAGGAACCAAAACACGTTGTCGGCGGTGATGACGAGCATCATGGACGCCACGAAGGTGTTAAAGAAGAAGCCGGCGCGGCCCTTTTTGCCCGGGTACTCATCAAAGTAGTTGAGACCGTAGATCGAACCGGCAAACGCGAGCACCGAGATGAGCGCCACGAACAGACCGGACAGCTGATTGAGCAGCAGCTGGAAATGGGCAAACGGGAAAAACACGATGGTGTCGACCGACGTGACATCGCCCAGCACGGCCTGGATACCGGCCACAAACGAAAGCACCGCGGCGGCGGCGCCGATAAGGCAGCCGGCGGTTTTGGCAGCGTTATCGGCCTTGATCAGCAGAACCGAGGCGAGCGCACCGATGCACGAGACGGCAAGCGATGCGATAAACAGCGTCATGCTATCCATTGTTTACGCTCCCTTCTGCTTTCTCTGACAGGCCCTGGGCCACAGCGGTAACGTCGACGGCCGGACCGTTTTCGATCGAGCGCAGGCGCTTGGCCTCGTCGAGCTCGCGATCGGCCGCGCCGCCCATGACGGTCAGCGCCTTGGTGGGGCACGCCGCCACACAATGCGGGCCGTCTGGATCGAAGGCGCACAGGTCGCACTTGACAGCGCAGGTGTACTGGCCAGGAACCCACGTAAGCAGGCTGCTCAGGGACTTAGGATACGAAGGCGTCGGATCGCACATGCCTGCGACACCGGCGATAGACGTGCCATCGGGATGGATGGCTCCGAAGGGGCACGCGATGGCGCACAGCCTGCACCCGATGCACTCCTGCTCCTTGACGTGGATGCGGTCGCCATCGTGCTCGATGGCATTCACCGGGCAAACCTCGGCGCAGGGGGCACCCTCGCAATGGTGGCAGGCAAGGGCGGCCGAAATACCGCCGGTCTTCACGAGCGCCAGGCGCGGCGTATCCTGAAGACCCTGCATCCGGTGGGCGTCGGCACAGGCGGACTGGCATGTTCCGCAGCCGATGCACCTCTCCGGGTTGATGTCGATGAAGCGGTTCATCCCCACTTCCTTTCAAAATAACGGGCCGGGCTCCCGAACGTACGGGACGCCCGGCCCAAAAAGCCAACGAGAACGGGACTACACGATTTGGTTCACGTGCGCCTCGTCGTCGAACTTGGCGGCGCCGGGCTCAACGTCTTGGGGAGCGGCGGCATCCACCAGAGCCTGCTTGAGCTCGGTGTACTGACGCTCGACCTCGCCCTCGGCCCAGACCTGGTCGGCAATGGCGTCGACCTGGCAGGCGGAGAACTTGTCCTCGGGCGTATGCGAGACCGGGTCGACCTTGTGCATGGTCAGCTCGTTGCACTTGCCGATCCACCACTGGTAGGTCATATAGACCGTGCCCTTGTTGATACGGTCGCTCACGTCGGCGCGGCTGTATACCTGGCCGCGGCGGCTGTGAATCGAGACGATGTCGCCGTTCTTGATGCCGCGCGCCTGGGCGTCCGCGGGATTCATGCGGACAAAACCGGGCTCATCGGCAAGCAGCGCCAGCGTCTTGCAGTTGCCGGTCATCGAACGGCAGCTGTAGTGGCCGACCTCGCGGACGGTGCACAGAATGAGCGGGTACTCATCGTCGGGAAGCTCGGAGGGCGCCTCCCAGTCGTGCGCCATCAGGTTGGCGCGGCCGTCCTTGGTGGTGAACTTGCCACCAGCGAACATGTCGGGCGTACCGTGGTCGTTCACATCGGTGCTCTTGACGGGCCACTGGGCGTAGCCGCCCTCGGGAGCCATCTTCTCGTAGGTCGCGCCCACAAAATTGGGGCACAGGCTAATGCACTCGTTCCAGATCTGCTCGGTGTTGTCGTAGTGCATGGGGTAACCCATACGCGTGGACAGGTCCGCGAAGATTTCCCAGTCGTGACGGCACTCGCCCTTGGGCGGAACGGCCGCGTCAAAGTGCTGGAAGCTACGGTCGGATGCGGTAAAGACACCCTCGTGCTCGCCCCAAGAGGTGGCAGGCAGGATGACGTCGGCGAGCATGGTCGTCTGCGTCATAAAGATGTCCTGGCAAATGAACAGATCCAGCTCGGAGAGCGTCTTGCGCATACCGGCCGAATCGGGCTCGGTCTGCACCGGGTCCTCGCCGTAGTTGTAGAAGCAGTGCACCTTGCCCTCGTCGACCAGGTGGCCCAGATCGGTGAGCTTGTAGCCCTCCTCGAGCGGGAGCTTTTCCTCGGGCACGCCCCAAGCTTTGGCAAACTTGGCACGCACTGCGGGGTCAGTGACTTTCTGGTAGCCAGGGTACAGGTTGGGCAGCATGCCCATATCGCAGGAGCCCTGGACGTTATTCTGACCGCGCACGGGCGCGAGGCCGGAATTGGGTTTGCCGATCTGGCCGGCAACGCAGGCGATGGAGGCGATGGTGTGCACCGTCTTCAGGTTCTGCTTCTGCTGGCATACGCCCATGCCCCAGCCAATGATGGCAGAGGGCTTCGCCGTGGCGTACATCTCGGCAGCTTGGTGGATCAACGCGGGCTCGACACCCGTGATGTCCTGTACGGATTCGGGAGTGTAGTTCTTGATGGTCTCCCACCATTCGTCAAAGCCGTTCGTGTGCTCGGCGACGAATTCCTTGTCGTAGAGGCCATCGTTGACCAAGCAGTTGGCAAAGGCGTTGAGGAACGCAACGTTGCAACCGTTCTTGATCGGAAGGTAGAGATCGGCGATACGCGCGGTTTCGATATGGCGCGGATCGGCGACGATGATCTTGCAACCCTTTTCTTTGGCTCGCACGATACGCCTTGCGACGATGGGGTGCGAATCGGCAGGGTTATAGCCGAAGAGGAAAATGCAGCCCGCATCCTCCATACCGGGGATGGAGCATGACATGCAACCTGAACCAACCGTGTCCATCAGACCGAGGACAGTAGGGCCGTGTCAAGTACGGGCGCAGTTGTCCACGCTGTGGGTGCCGATGCACGCACGCGTAAACTTCTGCATGACGTAGTTCGCCTCATTGCCGCCGCCTCGCGAAGAGCCGGTAGTCATGACAGCGTTAGGACCATATTCGTCAATTATGGCCTGCATCTTAGATGCGGTGAAATCCAGTGCCTCGTCCCAGCTTACGCGCTCAAGATCCGCGCCCTTAGTGCGGCGGATCATCGGGTGCAGTACGCGAGGAGTCAAGATCTTGGTGTCGTTGATGAAGTCGTAGCCGCTCATGCCCTTAAGGCACAGCTCGCTCTGGTTGGTGATGCCGTTGAGCGGTTCGGTGCCCACGACCTGGCCGTTTTGGACCAGGAGGTTAAACTGGCAACCGGCGCCGCAGTACGGGCAGATCACTTTATGCTTCTCCATGACACCCTCCTTCCTTTCTCTGCTACCGATTAATCGGTACTTATTTGACAATCATTGGGCCTGTCGTCCCGACGCTTACGCCTCGTTTTCGATGGTGGCGCGGGCACGCTCGGCAGTCAGTTCTGCCAGGCGCTCCTCGTCTACCAGGGTGAGACCCTTGGTCGGGCACGCCTCGGCACACGCCGGGCCGCCGGGACGGTCCACGCACAGGTCGCACTTGAGCACGAAGCTCTTGGTCTGCGAACCCACGCGAACGTCGCCCATCAAGACGGGGACCTGCGTGGTCGCCACGCTCACGGCGCCAAAGGGAC
>USNX01000120.1 GCA_900556205.1 uncultured Collinsella sp. | reverse complement strand
AACAAATCCAAGTTAGACCATTTCAAATGGTTCGATGTCTGCCCGGATGCGACACAGCTTGTGTGTCCATCCTCGCAGTATCCGGTTCTCAAGGTGCACGCCTGTGCGGCTGATCCGGTCCGACCGGGCCGCGCGGCAAGGAGATATATTGCCAGACCGGAGGGGCGCCGTGGGCGGGAATCTGGGCGTACACATTTCCTACACATCTTGGGATTCGACTAACGTTTGCCAGCCGTTAACTACCGCTCGCCGAGCATCTCTTTATATAAGGCAGTCTCATGGTTAAAGCGGATACGTCCCCCTAGCTAAAGCACAGCCAGCATCGAGCAACTCATCGCGTTCTTCCACCGAGAACCCCTCGGCGTAGACGCGCACCACTGGTTCGGTCCCACTAGGACGGACCAGCAGCCACGTGTCATCCTCGAATGCCAAACGCAAGCCATCCATATGACTAACGTTTTGCGGCACCTTGCCACAAATCGACTTGGGGTTTACGCCCGGCAGCAGGGTTCGTAACGTTTCGGCATCTTCGGCCTCAAGGCGTAAATCGCGTCGACCGTAACTCGTCTTACCAAAACTGTCCTCGAGTTGGTCGACCAGAACGCCCAAAGGCGCGTCCGTCTTTGCCATAAGCTCACACAGAATCAGACAGGCGAGGATTCCATCGCGCTCGGGCATATGCGCGGCGATGCCGATACCACCGGCTTCTTCGCCGCCTATGAGGACGCCGCCCTTCTTCATCTCCGCCGCTATATATTTGAAACCGACTGGTTTGACGGTCACGCGGCAGCCAAGCGCCTCGGCAATGCGACGCACGAGCGTCGAGCATGAAAGATTGACGACGACGCGCCCCTCCAAATTACGAAATTGAACCAAGTCGCCCAAAACGAGCGCCATGATCTGATGCGGATGTATATATCTGCCGCGCTCGTCAACCGCGCCGATACGGTCGGCGTCGCCGTCGGTCACCAGGCCAGCGCAAGCTCCGTCCTCGATAACCGTGCGCTCGCAAGCGTCCACCCAAGGCTCAACGGGGTCGGGGCAGATATCTTCTTGGTCAGACGCCTGCCCGGCGTGAATCTCGTGCACCTCAACGCCAAGCTCGCGCAGCAAATCGGCTAGATAGCCCTGGGCTGCGCCGCCCATGGGATCGACAACCACGCGCAGGTGCGCGGCGCGGATGGCTTCGGCATCGACAAACGATGCCACCGCCTGCATATAGTCAGGAATGATATCCGCGGTGCGATATTGCCCCTCGATCCCCATTGGCTCGGGAGCCACGGTCTCTTCGAGCTCTTCGATGACATCCTGGTTGGCGGTCGAGCCGTCACCCATGCGAATCTTGAGGCACAGATAACCCTGCGGATGATGGGACCCCGTCACCATGAGCGCGCCGCACGCCTCACCGTCATAAGCCGCCGCCCACGTAAGGGCAGGGGTCGGAACAGGTCGCGAAGCGAGCACGGCGTCCAGCCCGTGCGCTGCTAGCACGCCCGCCGCAAGCTCAGCGAACTCGCTCGCCAGGGGCCGGGTGTCGAACCCTATATATACCGTTTTGCCCGGATTGGTCTTTTGCCACAACTCGCCGACGGCATCGGCGATACGGGCAACGTTATCGGCAGTGAAGTCCTCATCGACGCGAGCGCGCCAACCGTCAGTTCCAAAATGAATTATCGCGCACACGCGCAGACACCTCACAGCGTTTGGATCATGGTACGCATGGGGTATACCCGCAACATGCACTCGGCAACCTGCCGGCACCAGCATTCACCATTTGGGCAAATGCTGCCGAGGACATGCAGGCAATAAAAAAAACCGCCCCGTATGGAGCGGTTTTGCCCTTTATATATCGAGCGCCTCGGCCATCGCTGCCGTAGTGATTGCCGTGGTTCCACAGCAACTGCCCACCATTGCGGCACCGGCATGCCTCCATTCGATGCATGCGCGCGCGAAAGCTTCGGGGTTCTCGTGCCATACGGGGCCATCCTGAGTCTGGACCGGATCGCCCACATTGGGACGCACCGTGACGGGAGTAGTCGCCGATGCAACCATCCTGGGCACCGCCGCGTTCGCGGCCGCAAGCGAACAGCAATTAACACCAACCGAGTTTGCGCCGTGTTTTTCGGCGTACAAAACGGCTGCCTCGATGTTGAGGCCATCGCCCAACAGGTCGCCTTTATCGTCAACGACAAAACTCACCAGAACAGGCATGCCGTCGGCGGCATCTCGAGCGCCGGCAAGCATGGGCTGCAAATTACGGATAGACGTCACCGTCTCGATCAGCAGACCGTCAACGCCGGCATTGAGCAAGGCGTGCGCCTGTTCGCGCGCAATGCCTCGGATTTCACGATACTCGGCAGAGTCCTCGGCAAACCACTCAATACCGATCGGGCCCATCGAGCCCAGCAGCAGCTGAGGATGCGCCTGGCGGGCATCGTCGACGGCCCCGCGATTGACCTCCGCCACGGACGGCGAAATCTGGTCGTGCTTGAGGGCATAGCTCGATGCCTGAAAGGTGTTGGTAATGAGCACCTGCGCGCCGGCGGCGACATACAAGCGATGGATACGAGAAACGGTCTGCGGCTCTGCCAGATTCCAAAACGCCGGTGGAATGTCGGCGGCATCGTACTCACTCAACAGAACACTGCCCATGGGACCCTGCGCCAACAAGGTCTCGCTCGACAAGCGGCGCGTAAGTTCCTCGGCACCAAACCGGTTGTAATAACTCGTATCCATATATATCCCGCTATTCCTCGACGCTGATTCCCTGCTTTTCGAGATAGGCGAGCCAGCGGTTCATCGTGTCCTCGGAAAGCGCATGCTCCATCATGCAGGCCTCGGAATCGGCTCGCTCAAATTCGACACCGAGCTCCTGAACCAAAAACGTGCGGATGAGGCGATGACGGTACCAGATAGCCGTGCCAACCTCGCGGCCGCGATCGGTCAGGACTACCTTGCCGTAGTGCGATTGCTCGACAAGTTCGGATGCCTTGAGCGCCGAAACCGCTTTATTGACCGATGCCTTGGAGACGCCAAGGCGCTGCGCGATGTCGACCGATCGCACGC
The DNA here is from genome assembly GCA_900556205.1 of uncultured Collinsella sp. Classification (GTDB taxonomy): domain Bacteria; phylum Actinomycetota; class Coriobacteriia; order Coriobacteriales; family Coriobacteriaceae; genus Collinsella. The sequence continues at coordinate 1,658 of USNX01000120.1, read as the reverse complement.
CGTTGGTTTCCCCCTCTTCGCTTTCAATGCGAACCATGCACTCCAAGTAGTCTTCGTTCGCCACCGTCAGATGTAGTTCGCGCGAGCTATTTGTCGTATCCATGATCTTCCGTCCCTTCTGCATTCAATGGCTGATTCTACCCCATCCAAGCGTCGTGGTATGCCATGGCATACCGTGCTAGAGTTCTTGTTGCACACGACGACCAAGATTGGAGCGGTCTTTATGGAAAACACCACCACGAGCCCCGATGTCCTCGAACGCTTTTTGCGCTACGTCCAGATCAACACGCAGTCCGAGGATGCAAACTGCGACCAGGTACCCTCGAGCGCCGTTCAGTTTGACCTTGCCAACGTGCTGGCTGAAGAGCTGCGCGAGCTTGGTGCGGAAGATGCCCACGTGACCGAGCACGCCTATGTCTGCGCGCATATCCCCGCAAGTGCGGGCGCTGAGGACAAGCCCGCCCTGGGCCTGATCGCCCATCTCGACACCACCGAAGTTGCACCGGGCGCCGGCGTGAAGCCGCACATCGTACACTACGAAGGCGGCGACCTGGTCTGCGGCACGGTTGACGGTAAGCCCGTTGCCATGAGTACCGCCAAGCTTCCCGCCCTGAATGACCTCGCGGGTGAGGACCTGGTCTGCAGCGATGGCACCACGCTGCTGGGCGCGGACGACAAGGCAGGCGTCGCCGAGATCATGTCGCTTGTCGCGCGTATCGCTCAGGACCCCTCTCTGCCCCATCCCGCACTCGGCATTTGCTTCTGCCCTGACGAGGAGATCGGCCACGGAGCCGAGCTGTTGGATATCGATACCTTTGGCTGCAAGTACGCCTACACGGTCGACGGCGGCCCCATCGGCGAGCTGGAGTGGGAGTGCTTTAACGCCGCCGAGGCGACCGTCCGCTTTGAGGGCCAGTCCATCCACCCGGGCGACGCTAAGGGCCGTATGGTCAACGCAGGCAATCTGTTCTGTGACTTCAACGCGTTGCTCCCCTACGTGCAGCGCCCGGAGTATACGGAAGGCTACGAGGGCTTTTATCACCTTGAGGGTGTATCTGCGACCGTCGATCACGCCACAGCGCGCTATATCGTCCGCGACCATGACGCCGCCAAGTTCCAGCAGAAACTCGACCTTGTTGATGCCGCTGCCTCGATGCTCAACCAGCGTCTGGGTGAGGAGCGCGTGACGGTCGAGATTAAGCAGCAGTATCGAAATATGGCCGAGATCGTTCGTGACTATCCCGAGCTTATTGATGTTGCCAAGGAAGCCTACCTTGCCTGCGGCGTTGAGCCCCAAGTGCTGCCAATTCGTGGCGGCACCGACGGCGCCCAGCTGTCGTTCCGCGGTCTGCCCTGCCCCAACCTTTCCACCGGCGGCTATTGCTACCACGGCGTCAACGAGTTCGTCCCGGTCAGTTCGCTCGTCAAGATGACCGACGTCCTGCAGGAGCTCGTCGCCCGCTTTGCATAAGCCTGGCTGCATAAGCCCAAAAGACGAATCGCCCCGTCCTCAACCGAGAACGGGGCGATTTTTTTGCTGCAACGAGAACAGGTTGACGCACGCCAGCCTCTTAACGCAAGGAGTGTCCCAAACTGCCGGCACAGACGATATGAGCAGGACATAAAAACATTGAGAGCCCCTGCTGCATGAAAGACCG
>USNX01000119.1 GCA_900556205.1 uncultured Collinsella sp. | reverse complement strand
GACTTTACGACGGCCTCGCGCGAGTGTGCTCGCCGCCTCTGCCCGTTTTTCCCTGATAAATGTTTGGTCCACGGCGCTCGCCGTCGTGCGGCGCATGCCGATGTGGTGGTCACCAACCATTCCCTGCTGTTCCGCAATGTTGCGGCCGAGGGCAGGATTTTGCCTCCGATTCGTCATTGGGTAATCGACGAGGCTCATTCTATCGAGCGCGAGGCGCGCCGTCAGTGGGCGCGCGTGGTGTCGGCGGACGAATCACGCGTTCTGTTTGAGCGCCTGGGTGGCTCGAGCACCGGTGCGCTAAGCCAGGTCTCCCGTGATTTGGCAACCTCCGAGGGCTCTACGCTCTATTTGGGCCTTACTGCCAAGGCGACGTCGACGGTTGCGCGCGCGAGCATGGCAATCGCCGACGTGTTCGATGGCGTTCGCGAGCTCGGCCGCCGTGCCCGTGGGGGTTATGACAATGCCAATCTATGGATTGGCCCCGAGCTGCGCGAATCTGACGACTGGCATGATTTCTTACAGTCGGCCTACACTGCCATCGACGCATTGGAACAAGCTGACAAGAGCGTCGACGCGCTGGTGCAAGCCGTCGCCGCCGACAAGCCCGAGGTTGTTGTCGACCTGGGCGATATTTCGCGCCGCCTGCACGAGCTGGCCGAGAACCTCAAACTCATCATTGACGGCACCGATGAACACTACGTGTATTCGCTGCAGGTCAATCGCAGGCTGCGTGCCGGCGGAGAGTCAATGACCGCAGAGCGCATCGACATTGGCGAGGCCTTGGCAACCGAGTGGCTGCCCGAGGTTCACACGGCTATCTTTGCCTCGGCGACCATGACGGTGTCCAAAAGCTTTGAACACTTTAACCACGCGGTCGGTCTCGATCGCATCGGTGCTTCAACATCCTCATCGTTGCACTTGGACTCGAGCTACGACTTCGATTCGAACATGGCTGTAGTCGTTGCGGGCGATATTCCCGATCCGCGCGATCGTGAGAGCTATCTTACGGCGCTCGAGCGCGTGCTGGTCGACGCCCATCTTGCCATGGGCGGATCGGTGCTCACACTGTTCACCAATCGGCGCGACATGGAAGACCTGTACGCCCGCGTTGAGCCCAAGATGGCCCGTGCGGGTCTGGAGCTCAACTGCCAGCAGCGCAACTCATCTCCTCGTCGCCTGCGCGACCGGTTTATCAACGAGCCGACCTCGTCGCTTTTTGCGCTTAAGGCCTTCTGGGAGGGATTCGACGCCAGCGGCGAGACGCTGCGCTGCGTCATCATTCCCAAGCTGCCGTTCTCGAGCCCCACGGACCCGCTCTCGTGCGAGCGTAACCTGCGCGAAGACCGCGCTTGGGCGCGCTATTCGCTGCCCGAGGCGGTGCTCGAGGTCAAGCAGGCGGCCGGCCGCCTTATCCGCTCGTCGACCGATTGCGGCGTGCTGATTCTGGCCGACCCGCGCCTGGTGACGAAGGGCTACGGAAAGAAGTTCTTAACGTCGCTGCCCACGAGCTCCTACCAGCGCATCGAATCGGCGCAGATCGGGCACTATCTGCAACTGTGGCGTGCACGCCACGAGCGGCGGCGCTAAAGCGGACAGACGAGGGTTTTTGCCATATCGCACAGACGCTTTGACAGGGCGGGGTCATCCAAGATGTGGATGGCTCCGCCCGCTGCAATTATCTGGCTCAGTAGCCAACGCTCGGAGCCGTAATGCACGGTTACCGTTGCCATGTCTGCTCCGCTGCGCTCGATTAGGGTGATGCCGGCCCAGTCCAGATGCTCCGCCATATCGAATGGCATCAAGAGCTTTGCACTACGCTGCGTCCGGGCAAGGGAATCGTGGAGGGATGCGACGTCCGGTGCATGAGGCACGACGGAGTCTTCCGTCAAGGCGAGTCCCTCGATTTTATCCATGCGATAGGTGCGCTGCTCATCGACTGTGATGTCCCAGGCAATCAGGTATGTTTGGTCGCCGTTTGCCGTAATGCGCAAGGGGTCGACCAGACGCTCGCGTGGCCGTGCATCGTCCATCGAGCGATATGAGATGCGGCAGCGAACGCCGTCCTGAATGGCACAGCTCAGCTGCTGCCAGTGCGACCCGTGGTTGACGGTGTCAAAGACGCGCTGGTTATAGCCGAGCTCTTCGGGTAGAAGAGCATGTCGAATCCGAGCCGCCGCCTGGGGCTCGATCCCCAACGATTCAAGTTCATGGTTGAGCACAGCGCCCTCGGCGGCACTCAGGCGCAGCGGTAGCACACGACCGGCGTCACCGGTGAGGACCACACGCTCGCCGCGGCATTCGCAGATGATGCGCGCGCCCGATTCTCGGTCCGCGAGCGTCGAGACGATCTCGAGAATCTCGTCGAGCGACACCCCCGTGATGTCAAAGCGACTGCAAATCTCGGTTCGTGTCATGCCGCTCTCGCCGGCGGCGTAGAGGGCCTCCATGATGTCGATGGCGCGCGAGAGTCTCTGCTCGCTGGTGAGTTTACGCACGGGCATACTCGTGCACCGTCCTTTCGATGAGGTGGTTCCACGCCTGCTTGAGCGATTTGGGGGCCATGGGCCTCATGCCGTCCATGGCGTGGGCCATGCAAAATGAGGCGGCGGCTTCAAGATCGCGCACGTCAACGGTCCAGGTCCATCCCACATCGGTGTGTGCGAGCTCACCTCGCCCGCGCGTGAGGCCGTTGATCATATCGATCTGCGTCTGAGGGGCGAACGAGAACGTGGCTGCAACGGGCGGTCGGTCGGCAAAATCGAATTCAAAGAACAGATAGTCGTTGAGATTGAAGTTCGCGGGGATGACGTAGGCCTTCGAAGGACGCCAAGCGCGTACGATACGGTCGCAGCGGAATGTCCTGATGTCGTCGGTGACGTTGTCGAGGCCGCAGAAGTACGCCACGCCCTCGCGCTCGAACATGCCGTAGACGCAGACGGTACGTTCTTTCTGCTCGCCGCGTCCGTTCTGATATAAAAATCGCAGCGCACAACGCTCGGCAAAGGCGCTCCAAACCGCATCGACGGTGGGAGAGCGGCTGATCGGCGCCTCGTCTACCGTCGTCCTGCCGGTGAGATAGGCAATCTTGGAGCGAATATCGGCAAGCGGTGCGGCAAAAGTGGATGAGCCGGCCGCTAGTGTCTGGTCGATGGCGTTGAGCAGGATATCGGCGTCGTCTGCGGTGATGAGGCCGCCTGCTGCAAAGGTGTGCTCGCGGTCAATTGTCCACGAGCTTTCCTCGGTCTCCTGCGCGCCGGCGGGGCGAACCTCCTTGATTAAGATGCCACGCTCGAGCAGTTTGTCACGATCGCGCCGAAACTTGCGCTTATCCGAGTCGATGTTGCCCGAGCCATATCCCAGGTCGGAATCCAAGACGATCTGCTCGGTCGTCAGCGGTTCGGGGGAGCTATTGAGCACAAAGAAAAGATTGAGGATGCGCTGAGCCGTTTTATCGAAACCGGGCTCCGAATTCCCCTTTTTAATTGTTGCGGTCGCGTCGCTTGCCGTCATAGAGTCCTCGCATGAGAAGGTGGTTTGCTGCCATGATTTTAGTCCGATATGGAGATTAGGCTATATCCTTGTCCGCTCGAGGCGTTAAGATGGCCCGAATTCGGTCGTTTGCGCTCGCTCGGGGTATACTTTCGACTATATACGGTTCTAATGTGCATGCATTGGGCCTATTTGTCGGATTATGGATGTGGAGCGCACATGGCGAACACCCAGAACTATATTAACCACCTGCTGCAGAACACCGGCATTACGCCGGCATGCAGCGAAGAAGAGCGCTTGGCTGCCGAGGATATCGCTCAGATCTTCCGCAACCACGGCTTTGACCCCGAGGTTCAGGAGTTCAATGCCCCGGCGCCCAGTAGATTGGCATTTGCCGTTACCGGTATTCTTGCGTTTGCCGGCGCCCTGCTGATGGGCATCGGCGGCGGTATCGGCTTGGTCGGCACCTTGCTGGCCATTGTCGGCGCCGTTCTTTACGTGCTCGAGCGCACGGGCCACCCCGTGGTTTCGCGCCTGGGCAAGACGGGCGTGAGCCAAAATGTCATCGCCTACCACAAGGCCTCGGGCCCGCTCGCGTCTCCGCGCAACCGCCCGGTGGTCGTTGTCGCACACTACGACTCTCCCCGTGCTGAGCTGCTCGCCCGTGAGCCCTATGCTTCGTATCGTGCGCTCATCGCCAAGCTGTTGCCCATTGCCACGGTTGCCCCTGCTGCCGTTGCCATCCTGCGTATCCTGCCGCTCCCCGGCGCGCTCAAGGTTCTGCTGTGGATTGTCGCGATCCTCGCTTCCCTCGTTGCACTTGCCAACGCGGCAAACATCATCTCTAACCGCCACATTCTTCCCTATACGTCCGGCGCGGTGTGCAACAAGTCTTCTGTCGCCGCTATGCTCGGCGTTATGGACAACGTTGCTCCCTTCCAGGGCGAGAACGAGTTTCCCGACGATGTTCCGTTCGATACCTATTTTGGGGAGCAGAAACGTCGTGCCGAGGAAATGGCGCGCGCGGCGGCGGAGTATGCCGCGGCCCAGCAGCAAAACGACTACGGCAACACCATCGAGTACGAAGAGCCTACCTACGCCGAGGACGAGTTCGGTCAGCCGATTGCTCCCGACGCTCAAACCGAGCCCGAACAGGGCGAGGCTTTTGACGAGCAGATCGAGGGCTTTGAGGGTGCGTCTGCCGACGAGACGCTGATTGGCGCCATCGTGCCCGAGGATCAGAATCAGGA
>USNX01000118.1 GCA_900556205.1 uncultured Collinsella sp. | reverse complement strand
ACCACGCCCAGCTCCACCAGGCGCAGCAGGGCGTCGCGCGCGTGCAGGTAGGACGTGCGGCGGGCCGTATCGTGGCGCGTGAGCAGCACGAGCGAGGTGAGCAGGTCGCGCGCATGGAACTCCTCGTCGTAGGCCGACGAGATGATGCACTGACCAGCCGAGGCGCAAGCCTGCAAGCTCGGCAGGTCGCCGACCGGCTTGCGGTCGAAGCCCAGCACGGGATAGCCGCAGGCGATAGCACCCGAGCTCACCACGACCAGACGCCAGCCGAACTTGCGCAGGGCTGCGGCCTGATCGGCAAGCCCGCCGATAAAGGAGCGGTTGACCTTGCCATCGGCGCCCACAACCGTGGACGAACCGATCTTTACCACCATCGTTTTATAAGAAGTCGTCATACGTCAAACCAATCAACTGTTCAGCGAACGGCCGAGCCGGCGGCCAAGGAAGCGTGACTCGCCCCTACCGCCCAAGGAATTAGTGAGCCCAGGGAAAGGCAGAAGCCGCGGCCATGTTCTTGCGCACGAGCTCGTCGCGCACCTGAGTCAGGCCCTGCTCCATGCCCACCACATAGGTCTGCGGGTACAGGAAGCGCTTGAAAGCTGCGTCCAGATGATCGAGCGCCCAAGCACAGCGCTCGCGCGCGTCCTGGATGCTCTCACGCGGAGCCACCGCACTGCCATCGCGCACGATCGGCACCAGCAGCTCGCGATACTCAAGTTCGGACACGTCGGTCACCAAGGCGGCATCATTCACGGCCACGAGGGTATTGCCGCGCGCGGCGCCCTCCCCCGCCAGATGGTCCTCGTCGTAGATCATGTCGCAGACCGGGCCGCCAAAGCCGTCGTAATAACGGCGCACACGTTGCACGCCCGGGATCGTGCGCTTGTAGGGCTGCTCGGAGAGCTTGACCACCGGCGTCCATGGATCTGCCTCGCTCGCACGGCGGGCGGAAAGCTTGTACACGCCGCCCAGCGCCGGCTGGTCATAGCAGGTCGCGAGCTTGGTACCCACGCCAAAGCTGTCGATGGGCGCGCCCTGGTCGAGCAGCGACTGAATCGTGTACTCATCCAGATCGTTGGAAACCGAAATCCCCACATAGGGCAGGCCCTCGGCATCAAAACGGCCGCGAACATACTTGGAGAGCTTGGCGAGGTCGCCGGAGTCGATGCGAATAGCCGACAGGCGCTCGCCCACCGCCTCCATCTCCTTGGCAACCGTAATGGCATGTTCGCAGCCCTCGCGCACGTCATAGGTGTCGATGAGCAGCGTGCAGTTCTTGGGGCTCGATTTGGCAAAGGCACGGAAGGCCTCGAGCTCGGAATCGAAGCTCATCACCCAGCTGTGCGCATGCGTGCCAAAGACGGGAATACCGTAGCGGCGGCCGGCGAGCACATTGGACGTAGAGGAGCAGCCGGCAACGTAGCTCGCGCGTGCAACGGCCAGGCCGCCATCGGGACCCTGGGCTCGGCGCAGGCCAAACTCCGCCACGGGACGACCGTCGGCGGCGAGCACCACGCGCGCCGTCTTGGTGGCGACAAGCGTCTGGAACCCGACGATGTTGAGCAGCGCCGTCTCGAGCAGCTGGCACTCCAGCGCGGGGCCGGTGACGCGCACCATGGGCTCGCGTGGAAAGACGAGCTCGCCCTCGGGCACGGCGTCGATGTTTACATGCGCACGAAAATCGCGCAGGTAGTCGAGGAATCCAGGCTTGAACATCGCGCCGCCGGCAGGGGCCTGGAGCGAGGCGAGGTAGTCGATGTCCTCGGGCGTAAAGCGCAGATTCTCGACCAGCTCGGGCAGTTCGGCGGTGCCGCACATGACGGCATAGGCGCTGCCAAAGGGATGGTCGCGGTAAAACGCGGTAAAACAACCCTGCTCATTGGCCTTGCCGCTCTCCCACAGGCCCTGGGCCATAGTGAGCTCGTACAGATCGGTGAGCATTGCGATGTCGGTGGGATGAGAGATGTCGGTCAAAGCCATGGGGCGACCTTTCGAATGTGTGGTGCAGAATTTGAGGGTTGGACGAGAGCAGAGCATGCGGACATGACGCCCGATGCAAATCGGTTAGAGCAGGCCCATGCTGGTCAGGATCGTGTAGCCCATAAAGATGACAAACGCGATGAGGGCAAGGACAATGATGATTTTTTGAGCCGGCGCCATGCCAGGGATCTCGTTCTCGCCCGTAGGCTCCTTGGAGGTAACCATGCGCTGGGCAAAGGTCATCTCGTCACGGCTCGACTTGGGCTCGACGGACTTAGGACGAGCGGCCTTTTTAGGCTGAGGTTTGGGCGCGGCAGGTGCAGGCTTCGCAGCAGCGGGCTTGGGTGCGGGCGCGGGCGCCGATGCGGATGCGGCGTTCGTGGCGGCCTCCTCGGCCTTCGTGCGCTCGGCACGCAGGGCAGCCAGCTCCTCACGCTCGCGACGGGCCTCTTCCCGAGCCTCGCGGCGGGCCTTCTCGGCGCGGAGCTCTTCCAACTCAGCGCGCTCCTCGTCGGACAATGGTTGGGACTCAAGCTCGGCCATGGTTCAGCCCTTTCTTTTAAAAAAAGCCGCCGACACAATGTCAGCGGCTTATCAAATCCAAGGGTGGAGACGAAGGGAGTCGAACCCTCGGCCTCTGCCATGCGACGGCAGCGCTCTCCCAACTGAGCTACGTCCCCAGGACAAGTCGATATTTTACCTACGGCTCGCCAACTGTCAACGCCCAATAACCAGTCTTTTTGGAGCGCGGCTATTTTGGCAACTTTTCGAACAGGCGATCCTCTCGATGATTTTTTAATCCCCGTCCCAGAAAAATCATCGACGAACGCACTACTTTGCGCTGGTAAGAACACCGGTGGTGTCGAAGGCCGGGGTGAAGCTCTCGTCTACCGCGCCGCCCTCTTGCCAGAACATCGTCGTAAAGCCCAGGTCGTCGGCATGATCGAGTACTTGCTCGTACTCCTCGCGCGTCACGGCGCGTGCCAGGTCGCCGCCCTGCTCGCGCATGAGCGCATTGGGCGTGTACTGGTTCATGACCGAGATCGGCACGTCGCCCACCGTCTGCCACACCAGGTCTAACACGCGGCACGAGTCATCCGCATGCCCCGGCAGCACCAGGTGGCGCACGATGATGCCGCGCTTCATGAGCCCGTCCTCGTCCACCAGCTCTCCCCCGCGGCGCTCGATCTCGCACGCCATCTGTGCCAGGCCCGACACGGCCACACGCGGGTAATCCTTAATATGAGAAAGCGACTGCGCAAGCCCGGCATCGGCATATTTAAAGTCGGTGAGCCACACATCGACCAGGTCGCCCAGCGCCGCCACGGCACTCGCGCGCTCGTAACCACTCGTGTTGTAGACGATCGGGATGACCAGCCCGCGCGCCCGTGCCGCGGCAATCGCGGCAGGCAACAGGTGCGCATAGTGCGTCGCCGTCACCAAATTGATGTTGTTGGCACCCTGGTCCTGCAGTTCCAGCATAATCTCGACCAGGCGCTCAGGCGAAATCTCAAGGCCAAAATTGCCGGTCGAGATCTCGTGGTTCTGGCAGTAGATACATTTAAGCGAACAGCCGCTAAAGAAGATCGTGCCCGAACCGGCCTCGCCCGAGATAGGCGGCTCCTCCCACATATGAAGCGCCGCTCGGGCCACCTTGAGCGTGTCGTTAGCACCGCATACGCCGTGCGCGCCCTCATCGCGCGCCGCACCGCAACGGCGCGGACACAAATGGCAGGCGGGCGAAAAAAGATCGGTCAACGACGTCGGCATAAAAACATGCTCCAAAACAACAATTCAGCAGCTCAAACGTAAAGGGCCAGACCGCGTAGACGGCTCCGTCCCTAAGGCGCCGTAATCGTCCGACACGATTTTTGTAATGTCAAGACTGGAATCGATAAAGTGCCGCTTTATGATGTAGGTATTCCGCCCCCCGCGGAGCAACTGGGTGAACCGTCGCGTTTATTTAGGGAGCCCACACAGTCGTACCTAGTACAGGTATCCTTCGTTGTTAAGGACGCTGGAACAGTCGATGAGGGCACCCACCTGTTTTAGGTGGGTTCATTTTCGTAACGTGGGGGGTGGTTTTCTTTTGCCGAAAATCACCATTACAGTCCATATGGATTCCCGCCGGCATCCCGACAAGCCATCGACAACATCCCAATATCTGGTAAGCGCGTGATTATCGCTGCGTGCAATTACATGCACCCCCTTTGTCGAGTATTATGGTTCGGCTATGCCCTTTGCGCATGGCGTTCTTCTGACCTTTTCCTTCGACGCTTGGCGGTTTTTAGATTCATGGCTTCATCCCCGAGCTACATACCGTACCTATGCGTGGCAGCGGCGGCCTTTATCACGACCTTCCTCGCGGTGCCCCTGGTCAAGCGCTTGGCAATTAAGCTCGATGCCGTCGACTATCCTTCTAAGCGCCGCATCAACACCAAGCCCATCCCGCGTTTGGGCGGAACGGCGGTGTTTTTGGGCCTGGTCGTTGCCTGCATTGTGCAAATCCTAGGCACCTGGCACCTAGGCTGGCCACCCGTCCTGGTACCGCACCCGCGCCTTCACATTAGCTATCCCATGCTGGCGCTCTCCTTTACCGTCATCTTTGCGACCGGCGCGATCGACGACGTCTTCCAGCTCACGCCTAAGCAAAAACTGGCCGGACAGGTCCTCGCCGCGCTTATCGCCTGCATGGGCGGCCTGCGGATCGGCGTCATCGTCAACCCGTTTGCCCCCGGCGAGATCATGCTCGGGTGGCTCGCCTACCCCATTAC
>USNX01000117.1 GCA_900556205.1 uncultured Collinsella sp. | reverse complement strand
AGCTCGGCCATCAGATCCTCGACCTTAGAGACGGACGTGGGGTCGATGGCGGAGCAGGGCTCGTCCATCAGAAGGACATCGGGCTGCACCGCAAGCACGCGCGCGATGCACAGACGCTGCTGCTGACCGCCCGAGAGCGCCAAACCATCCTTGTTGAGCTGATTGGATACCTCTTTCCAGAGGTTGGCGCGTTTGAGCGATTCTTCCACGATGTCATCGAGGTCGCTTTTGCTAGTCACGCCCTGCAGACGAGGGCCAAAGGCGACATTCTCGTAAATGGATTTGGGAAACGGGTTGGGCTGCTGAAAGATCATGCCCACGCGACGACGGAGGTCGACCGGGTCGACGCCCTCGGCATAGATATCATTGCCGTCGAGCGTCATGATGCCCTCGACGCGCGTACCCTCGATCAGGTCATTCATGCGGTTGATGCAGCGCAAAAACGTCGACTTACCGCAGCCCGAAGGGCCAATGAAGGAGGTGATGGCGTTTTTGGCGATGTTGAGGTCAAGCCCCGTCAGCGCATGAAAGTCACCGTACCAAAAGTTGAAATCCTTGGCCGTAATGGCCGCTTGCTCCAACGTGGGAGCGGACTGATAAACGGACATGGGACTCCTTAACTAGCGACGCTTGCGCGACAGGAAGCGCGCAAACAGGTTGAAGGCCAGAATGATCACCATCAGCAAGAGCGCGGTGCCGTAGGCTGCGTTCATGTTGATGCCGTCGTTGGCAAGCAGGTACAGGTGAACCGTCATGGGGCGGCCGGAATCGAGCGGCGAAATAGGTAGATTGATGGCCTGGCCCATGGTGTAGAGCACCACCGCGGTCTCGCCAATGGCACGGCCGATGGCAAGGACGATGCCCGTGGCAATACGGCCAAAGGCAGAAGGAAGCACGATCTTGGAGACAACCTGCCACTTGGTGGCGCCCAGGCCGTACGCGCCCCAACGGATATAGCGCGGAACGGCGCGAATGGCCTCTTCGGTGGTGCGCATGACGATGGGAAGCATCAAGAGCGCGAGTGCCAGGGCGGCCGAGACCATCGAAAGGCCCAGGCCCATGGCCTCGACAAACAAGGCGTAGCCAAACAGGCCCATAACGATGGAGGGCACCGAGGCCAAAGCGTCAGCAGCGTAGCGAATGAGCTCGACGACCTTGCCCTGCTTGGCGTACTCGGCCAGATAGACGGCTGCCAGCACAGCGATCGGCGTGCAGATAAGCATGGCGAGCGCCGTCACGTAGACGGTCGAGACGATCGTGGGCCAAATGCCACCCTCGGCATTTACGCCCTGCGGCCAGCCAAAGATAAAGTCGAGCGAGATATGTGGCAGGCCGTTAATGACCACGTAGGCGATGATAGCAACCAGCACCAGCGTGGTGATGTATGCCGCGGCACGAAACACGCCAAGCATGATCTTGTTGGACAGGTCCTTGTTGATGCGGCCCTTCTTGCCGTGGGAAAGGGCACGCTTGATGCGCTCGCGCGACGAGGTCGTATCGACCGTCGTGTCAACGGAATCGGACATAGCCTACCCCCTCTTCTTCTTGGAAATCAGACGGACGATGCCCACCAGCGTGGCGGAGATGATAAACAGGACCACACCCATGCCGAACAGCGCCGAGCGGTGCAGACCCGAGGAATAGCTCATGTCGAGCGCGATCTGGCTCGTGAGCGTCGAGATGGGGCTCGCAATGCTGTCGGGAATAACCGGGGCGTTACCCACGACCATGAGCACGGCCATGGTCTCTCCGATGGCACGGCCCATACCCAGCACGATGGCATCCACGATACCCAGCTTAGCGGCAGGTAGCACGACCTTATAGATGGTCTGCCACTTAGTAGCACCCATGGCATACGATGCCTCGCGAATGCCCATGGGAATGGAATTGAGGGCATCGATGGTGAGCGTGGTGATGGTAGGGACGATCATGATGGCGAGCACAAACCACGCCGTCAGCGCACCAAAACCAAGGCCGCCGGTCAGTTGTGCGATAAACGGGCGGATGATGATCATGCCGAAAAAGCCGTAGATGATGGAGGGTATGCCCGCCAGCAGGTCAACGGCGGGGCTGATGAGCTTGCGCACGCGCTTGCTGGCAATCTCGACCAGGTAAACGGCCGTACCCACGCCCAGCGGCACGCCCATGGCGAGCGCACCGACGGTCACCAGACCCGAGCCAGCAAGCAGCGACAAGATGCCGTAGTGGCCCTCGGAAGGCGCCCACGTAAAGCTAAAGAAGTCAGCCAGACCGATGTCAGTAAAGACGGGCAGCGCCGAGTACGTGGTAAAGACAAAAATCAGGATGACAGTAACGACCGCCAAGAACGCGCAGGCAAAGAAGATCCACTGCAGCGCCTTCTCCTTGATATAGGTACTGCGCGATACGAGCGCCAGCTCGCGCTTCTTGGGCGTCTGAACATTCTGCTCAGTCTGGGAGTTTTCCTGTGCTTCCATGCTACTCACTCCCCTTCTCGTCGTTGGTGACGGGAATAAAGCCCGCCTCGCGAATCTGCTTGTCCATCTTTTCGGACGTCACATAGTCGATGTAATCCTGCGCCTGCTGCGAAGGCACACCCTTCACAAAGAAGTAAAGGTCGCGCGAGATGGGATAGCCGCCACTCGCGACCGTCTTCTCGGACGCCTCAACATGATTGACCGAGACGGCCTTGACCGAGGTCTTGGCGTTGAGGCTATCGACGAAGCCCAGCGAAATGTAGCCGATGGCCCCACGCGAACGAGATACCACGTCGCGCACCTGGCCCGTACCCGAAAGAACAGCCGAGCGGCGATCGAACGGCGTGCCATCCATCACGATGGTACGGAAGGCCTCGCGCGTACCGGACGCCTCGTCTCGGTTGATGACCTGAATCCTCAGGTCCTCGCCACCGACCTCTTTCCAATTGGTAATCTTGCCGGCGTAGATATCGCGGAGCTGCTCGGTCGAGAGGTTATCGACGGGGTTGTCGTCGTTCACGATGACCGCGATACCGTCGTGGGCAATGACGATGGGAGTTAGGCCCAGATCCTGTTCGTCGGCATTGAGTCCACGGGAGGAGCTGGCGATATCGGCCGTGCCGGCGCTGACGGCCTCGATGCCAGCGGAAGAACCCAAACCGGAAACGAGCACGTCGATGCCGGTCTCCTCCTTAAAGCCCTCGGCCGCAATCTCGGCGATAGGAAGGCAGGTCGTGGAGCCGGCGACGGTAATGGAAGAGGTAGAAGATCCCGAAGAACAGGCGCACAGCGTAAGCGTAAGCACAGCGGCGCTCAGGACCGATACGATCTTTCTCATAGCATCACGCCGATCGCAGCATGGCGCCCACAAGTGCCGTTCTCGTTACGGTAGGAATAAAAGCGGTCGTTCTGACGCACAGTCGAAAGCTGAGTATCCACGATATTATCCGCATCGACACCGACATCTACCAGCGCCTCGCAAATGGCAGCGGAAAGATCGAGCATGCGAGAGGCGCTCGCATCGATGCAAGAGAACTCGGCGGCAAAGCGACCCATGAGTTCCTGGGATACCTCATATTCGTCACCCAGGATATGGGGGCCGATGTAGGCGGAAACGTCGCTCGCATCGCAGCCGGCAGCATCGCAAAGCGCTTGGCACGCCTTGGCGGAAATACGTGCAATCGTGCCCTTCCAACCGGAGTGCACCACGGCAAATCCGCTGGGGGCCACCAGCACCACGGGAACGCAGTCGGCAAAGCAGAGCAGCACGGGTACGTTATGCGCCGTACAGACGATGGCATCGCAGCCCTCGGCAATCTGCTCGCGAACGTCCTCAAGGTCATCGGCGCCGTTCGAGGTCACCGCAACGATATGGTCACCATGGACCTGATTGGGAACGAGCAGGTTGTGCTCGCACTCGGCGGCACCCATAGCCTCGAGTGCGCGACGACGATTTTCTTGAACAGCAAAGGGGTCATCGCCAACATGCGAGCCCAAGTTGAGTGAGGAGTACGCATCTTCGGAAACGCCACCGGTGCGCTCGGTGAAGGCAAAGCGAACATCGGATGTCGCGCCCTCCACCAACGTAACTCCATCATGGTCGACACGCGAAACGTTGTCCGCACGTGCTGCCATACTAAAGCCTCCTAATAACACAAGTACCGCGGCATCGCCGCTACAGCCCGCGTTTATACGGCTGTCATACTTCTCTAAAAGGATACCTGCTGCGCTGGGGGCAATCGTAAAGGGAACGTAAAGAGATTGGAGGTTCTAGTTTACAAAGTCGAAATAAAAAGGGCGCGTCCATACAGACACGCCCCTGTGCACAACAATGCAAAGAACGACTTAGAAGCTACCGCGCTTCAGGAAGTCGGGAAGCTCGAACTGATCGTTGCCGAAGTTAGGAAGCTCGGTACCACCGACGTTGCGGGTCGGAGCGGCCTGAGCCGGGCTGGTGGCCGGAGCGGTGCGCTGCGGCTCAGCGGAGGCAGCGGCCTTGCTCTGAGACTGCTGAGCAGCAAAGAGCTCGTCCTGACGGTTGACGTTGGAGTCGGAGAAGCCCGTAGCGATGACGGTGATACGCACCTGATCGCCCAGGGACTCGTCGACAACGGTACCGAAGATGATGTTGGCCTCGGGGTCGACGGCGTTGGCGACAACGTCGGCGGCGTCGCTGATCTCCTGGATGCCCAGGTCCTTGGAACCGGCGATGGAGAGCAGCACGCGCGTGGCACCATCGATGGAACTCTCGAGCAGCGGGCTGGAGATGGCCTGCTGGGCAGCGTCGACGGCACGGGTATCCCCAGAAGAGGTAC
>USNX01000116.1 GCA_900556205.1 uncultured Collinsella sp. | reverse complement strand
CCGGCCCCCGGAGACCCTCCCTGCCGTCACATTGTTCGAGACGTTGTTGTTGCTCGCCGCTTCGCGGCTCGGCGACCCCGTTCTCCGTGGCGGGGTTGTCTTAGGTTCTTGTTGGGACTCTGCCTTTGGCTCATAAAAAACGGGGGATGCGTTGTGCATCCCCCGTTTTTGTTGCGTTTACTCTAGGTCAATAAACTTGGTGCTCAGGATCTTGCCGTCTTTTACGAGCATTCTGGCCATGGTGGGACCTCTGGTGCCTCGAGGGTAACTGGCGCTGCCGGGGTTGAGGACCAGGCAGCGACCCACTTGGGCTTCTTTAGTTACGTGGGTGTGGCCGTTGATGGCTACGTCTACGGATCCCACCGGAAGGTCTTCGCGGTAGTGGGCTACGGCGAACTTGAGTCCTTCGTAGGTAAAGAGCGCCAAGCGGTCCACATCGGG
The DNA here is from genome assembly GCA_900556205.1 of uncultured Collinsella sp. Taxonomy (GTDB): domain Bacteria; phylum Actinomycetota; class Coriobacteriia; order Coriobacteriales; family Coriobacteriaceae; genus Collinsella. Next base: position 4,341 of record USNX01000116.1, on the reverse strand, counting down.
ACCGTAGTCGCGGTAGTAGTCGTTATTACCCAGCACCGCTCGCACGGGAGCGATGGTGCGCAGGTGCTCGTAGTCCATCTCCGACGTAAGGTCACCGGCGTGGATAATCAGATCCGCACCCTTAAGCTCGTCTAGGAGCGCAGGCGAAAGATAGCCGTGGGTGTCCGAGATAATGTCGATACGCTTGGCGCTTGCACTGTTCATGGGATCCCTTCCGCAAAACGATTTGGAGCATTCATGCAAAAAGCCCCACGGCTCCGCAGACGATTTTGGTCTACAGGGCTGCGGGGCCAGTGTACTAGAGGCTCAGGGCCTTTTTGAGCGGTACGACGCGACGGCGCGAAACCGGTACGCGTTCGTCGACGCCCGTAATGCCCAGCTGGATAGCGCCCGAGGGAACCGTCTCGACGTCGGTGACACACGCCAAGTTGACGATATAGCGGCGGTGAACGCGGAAGAAACCAAAGTCACAGAGCTTGGCCTCGAACTGTGCCAGCGAGGTCGTGGACAAAAAGCGGTCATCGACCGTATAAATACAGGAGTAATCGTCCTTGGCCATAATAAAGCGAATGTCGTCCACGGGAATGAGGACCTTGCGGCCGCCCTTTTCCACCGGGATGCGCTCGATGGTCACCTTGCTGTCCGTGACAGGCTTGGCGCGCTGCATAACCTTATCGATCGCTCGATCCAGGCGAGCTTCCTCGACCGGCTTCATCAGATAGTCGACGGCATCCACATCAAACGCCTCGACCGCATGATCGCTGTACGCGGTTACAAATACGATCGCCGGCGGATTCTTGAGCTTATGCAGCGCCTCGGCAAGTTGCAGACCCGAGGCACCAGGCATCGAAATGTCGAGGAACACGACATCGACGCGACTCTCCATGAGCATCTCGATGGCGGAGCGAACGCTCGACGCTTCTGTGATCGTGCCGATCTTGCCCGTCTGCTCGAGCAAGAAGCGAAGTTCCGAACGGGCCGGGGCCTCATCATCCACAATCATCGCACGCAGCATAGGGATAAAACCTTTCGTCAACAAACTACGTCGGGCATCCGCCAACTGGCGTTAAACCCGCAACCAATTATTCTACTCTTGAATGTCGAAGATGCTCTCCGACAAATCGAGATGCAGGAGCACTTTAGTGCCCTTGCCCGGCGCCGATTCGACGCGCGTATAGGAGTGCGGTCCAAAAAAGCGATGGATGCGCTCCGAAATATTGTGCATGGCCACACCGGCGCCGCCGCCCTGTGGGGAGTTGGCGTCGGGACGGGCAGAACGCTCGTCAAACAGTCTGGCAGCGGTGCCTTCATCCATGCCCACGCCGTTATCGGCGACCGCAATCAAAATCGCATCGTCGCCATCCGTGTGGACCGACACGTCGATCCTCAGCGCATCGTCGTCGCCCATACCGTGGCGCACGGCATTCTCGACGATCGGCTGGATTACAAATGCCGGCACCAGCGTGTCCTCGACGTCCTCGGACACATCGAAGGTCGCCAGCACGCGGTCCTCGCCAAAGCGCGCCTTCTCAAACGTCAGGTAGCGCTTGGTCTGCGCGACCTCGCGCGACACAGGAATGAGCGAGCCCGAATTGTCGAGCGTGGCGCGATAGAACGAGGAGAACTCGCGCAGCAGCTCGCGGGCGCGCAGCGGGTCGGTACGCGTAAACGACGCGATGGTGTTGAGCGTATTGAACAGGAAGTGTGGGTTGATCTGCGCTTGCAGGGCACGCACCTCGGCACGGGCCGTGAGCTCCTTTTGCACCTCGAGCTCGTGGATGGCGAGCTGCGTGGACAGAATCTCGGCAAAACCCGAGGCGAGCGCGTACTGGGTACGGTCGACGGCGCGCGGGGTCTTGTAGTAGAACTTGAGCGTGCCGACGGTGCGATCGCCCACCTTGATAGGAGCGATGATACCGGCGGGAACATGGTTGTGCGAGCCATCCGAGCCCACCACGTCCACCACGCGGTTGAACGACTGGACGATACCGTGCTCGATGACGTAGCGCGTGGCAAGCGTGTGGATGGGCGAATCGGGCAGTAGCTTTTCCTCAAACTCGCCCGCGCAGGCCAGCACGTTGCTCTCGTCGGTGACGGCAACCGTCATGGCACGTGTCTCGGGCAAAATGCGCTGGCACACCAGACGCGCCGACTCCTGCGTCAGGCCGCCTTTGATGTCCTCGAGCATGGCAGAGGCCACCGAGAGCGTCTCTTCGGTGTACTGCGAACGCACCGAATCGGGATTGAGCGTCAAATAGATAAAAATGCACAGAAAGATGCACAGCAGCGCGCAGGCGATCACGGTCGCGATTGGCTCAATCCCAGTCGCCAGGGCAAAAATAAAGTACAACAGCACGCAGATGGCGCAGACAACGGCGATCACGCGAAAGATTGATATTGAGTTATCGCGCTGGGCGCGGCGGTCGATCATTCAGTCCCCTCCAGGATGCTGGTCAGTTGTGCGTCGCGCCAGAGCCCGTCCATGATCTTGGGCCAGAAGCTCTGAAAACGCAGGTAGCTTGCAGCGTTTTGGCGCGCGTAGGTCTTGGCCTCGTCAATACCGTGCCGCCAAATGCGTAGGTACCCCTCGTGCTCGCGGGTAAACATGCTGCGGACCATGGCGGTCTTGAGCACGCGGTCGTCGAGCTCGCGCGAAATCCACGGGCCCGGATAGGGCATGAGCGACGCAGCCGTGACGGGAACGAGCTCCTGCTGGTGCGCGGCAAATGTCAGCTTGGCACGCTCGTAGTACCAACGGTACACATCCTGCATAAAGCGCGGGGAGCGCTTCTCGGACTCGGGCGGCAGGTGACGAACGATCCACTCGTTGTCAAACCACACGTCGTAGCCAAACATGCGCATGTTAAAGAGGTAATCCAGGTCCTCGCCTCGGGTGATAAACGGGTCAAACGCCACACGGGTAAAGGCACGGGCATGAAGTGACATAAGGCCGCCGCATGCGTAGTTTGAACGCGAGATGCGAGTGCCCGAGAGCGCCTTTTTCATCCAACGATTGAACTCGATGCGCTTGGTCCACCAACGATGGCAAATGCCCGCCTTGTCTGTGGGCGCCAACGGCGATCCGTCGCGATCGTAAAAGTAACCGCTCTTAACTAAAATCGGCAGGCCCTGACGCGTCTGCTGACCCAGCGCATAGGTCGCGCGCTTCATAAAGTCGGCATCGATAACGGTCTCGTCGTCATCCAAAAAGACAACGGCGTCGTGGCCGAGCACCGCAGCGCAGGCAAGCCCCATATTGCGGATGGCGCCGTATCCGCGCAGGCTCACGCACTCGCCCGAGCCCTTGGGAGCAATCTGCGCCACACGGTCGGCGATACGCGATGCCTGGGTGTTGGTAACTACGGTGACTTTGAGCGTAGGGTGCGCGTCGACGATTTCATGCACGCGCTTCGACACATCAGCCGTAGCCGAAATGGGGCAGACCACCAAAAGGATAATCCTCGGAATGTCGCGCACCTGCTCGAGCGAGGCCAGACAGCGGTCGAGTTCGGGATTGGTGGCGTTGAGCTTCGTCGAGTGGTCATAGACGCCGGGAGCGTTTGCACGGGCATCATCGCCCGCCCAATATGTTGGAATCACAACCGTGGCGTTCATGCCTTCCCTCCCTGCAACACAAAAACGGGGCGCCGCCAAACACAGGCGACGCCCCGCGACCTAGCTGATTCCATCATACCCACTTGGGCAAATCATTGCTCGCAAGTCGCAATGTTTATTGCGGATAACCCCAAAAGAGTACCGTGGACAGGCACAATAGCCGCTCGCTCCTATGCGGCATGCTCTGCCGCCCGAGTCATGCGGGACAGGCGAACCAGCAGCATAAAGCCAACGATCAGCAGCACGCCAATGGAAAGGACGCCCAGCGACGGGTTGCCGGTCAGCGAGGTGACGACCGACACTAGGAAGGTACCCATGACGCTTGCATAACGACCAAAGATGTCAAAGAAGCCGTAGTACTCGTTGGACTTTTCCTTGGGGATAATGCGACCAAAGTAGCTACGGCTGAGCGCCTGCACGCCGCCCTGGAACAGACCGACCATAATGGCAAGCACCCAGAACTCAAAGGCGGTCTTTAGGAAGAACGCGGCGAACAGCACAATGCCCATGTAGGCGGCGACCGCCACCAGGATCATGTTGAGCGTGCCCACGCGTCCGGCGAGCTTGCCGTAGATGATGGCGGACGGAAAGGCCACGAACTGCGTAACGAGCAGCGCCAACACCAGCTGGGTCGAGTCGATGCCCAAAGCCGAGCCGTAGCTGGTAGCCATGGAAATGACTGTGTGGACGCCATCGATATAGAAGAAGAACGCGATCATGTAGACC
>USNX01000115.1 GCA_900556205.1 uncultured Collinsella sp. | reverse complement strand
GCCGACCGAGCGCGTCCTGATTGGCGAAGCCGGGGACGATGTCTCTGCTGGTGACGATGATGCACAGAAGCCTGCTGCTAAAGCAGCCCAGTATTACACCTACACGTCCGCCGAGACCTCCGAGGAGTCCTGCGATGAGTAGCGAAGCAACTTGCCCCATCACGCTGACTGTTGCCGGGGATCCGCGTCTGGCTCGCCTTGTGCGTATGACGGCGGCTAATGTCGGTGCACTGTGCTCCATGTCCGTCGATCGCATTGAGGACATCCGTATGGCTGCCGAGGAGGCCTTCATCTTTGGCTGCACGGCCGTTGATTCCGACGACATCTCGATCAAATTCGATGTCGACGAGTCTCACGTGGGCATGACCTTTACCTTTGGCGATCAGGCGACTGTGGACGAGGACGACCAGGCTGCTGTGTATGCCGAGCTCATTTTGGCGAGCGTGTGCGATTCCTACGAAAAGACTGCGGCGCCCCTGACGCTTTCCCTCGACCTCAAGGCGGATATCTAATATGACCGAACGTTCCCGGAGCGGTAAGACCGCTTGGGACAAGGAGAAAACCCGCGAGCTGTTTCGTCGCTACAAAGAGACCGGTGATCCGGACGCACGTGAGCAACTCGTCATGTCCCATATGAACCTGGTAAGGTTTCTTGCCAACAAATTTAAGAACCGCGGTGAGCCGCTCGACGACCTGATGCAGGTTGGCTATTTGGGCCTGCTCAAGGCAATCGACCGCTTTGATCCCGAGCGCGGACTCGAGTTCACCACGTTTGCCACGCCCACCATCTTGGGTGAGATCAAGCGTCACTTCCGCGACAAGGGCTGGAGTGTGCGCGTGCCGCGTCGCTTGCAGGAGCTCTCGGCAAAGGTCAACCAAGCTACCGACAAGCTCACCAATGAGTTGCAGCGCTCGCCTAAGGTCGAAGAAATCGCTGAGTACCTGGACGTGACGGTCGACGAGGTGCTGGAGGCCATGGAGTCGTCTTCGGCCTATACCTCGGTGCCCATCGAGGCTCCTGGCGCGTCCGACTCCGACGATGCCCCTTCGATTCTCGACCGCTATGCCGATGACGACAACGAGCTCGACTTTACCGATGACCGCCTGGTGATCGAGGAGGCCATCCGCGATTTCTCGCCGCGCGAACGCGAGGTGATCGAGCTGCGCTTTGTGAAGGGCATGACCCAGATCGAGATCGCCAAGAAGCTGGGTATCTCGCAGGTGCAAGTCTCGCGCCTGCTGCGCCGTACCCTTAAGAAGATTCAGGACAAGATTGACCCCGACGGAGTGATGGTTCGTTCATGAGTGAGCACCCCCAACAGACCGACCGCACGCTGCGCGATACCCGTATTCTGACGCTTCGCATTTGGGCCGTCGTCGGCTGCATTGTCATCGCCGCCGTCATCTTTAACCTTATGGGTATCCTGGCGCCGGTTATCGAGTTTCTAGCTGTCGGTTCCATTATCGCTTTTGTGATGTCGCCGATCACCAATTGGCTCGAGCATCACGGCGTCGGTCGTGGCATCGGTTCGCTCATCGCGCTCATTGTTGTCGTTGCCGTGCTCGTTGGTGTTGTCTGCATCTTGTCGCCTATTTTGCTCGGTCAGATTATGGAAGTCTTGAGCCGCCTGCCTGAGCAGCTTCGCGTCGCGGGCGGCGATCTCAACGAGTTGATCTCGCATGCCAAGACGCTCAACAACACGCCGCTCAAGGATTATCTGGACGACAATCTTTCTTCGCTCGTTACCGTGGCATCGAAGTATGTGTCTCAGATTGCCGCTGAGCTCGGTCGCGGTGTATTCCCGCTCATTACCAATACGGCCTCGCAGCTGTTCGTCATCTTCCTTGGCTTGGTGCTTGCCTATTGGTTGGCCTGCGACTACCCCCGTATGCACCACGAGGTCTGCACCATCATTGGTCAGGAAAAGGAGACCTCGTACCGCTTTATGGTCGCCATCCTTTCACGCTCGGTCGGCGGCTATATGCGTGGCATGGTCGTGACGTCCATCTGCGGTGGCATCCTCGCTTTTATCGGCTTTACGCTCATCGGCCATCCCTATGCGGCACTCATGGCCATCTTTACGGGCATTATGCACTTGGTTCCGGTCGTTGGTCCCTGGGTGAGCGCAGCGATCGCCACAGTGCTTGGCTTTATGTTCAGCCCTATGCTGGCATTGTGGACGCTTGTCGTGACCATGGTGGCTCAAAACGTCACCGACAACGTCATTTCGCCTAAGGTCATGCAGAGCTCGGTCCAGGTGCATCCTGTCATGAGCCTGACGGCGCTCGTTATCGGTTCGGCGCTTATGGGCGCCATCGGCATGGTGGTCGCCATCCCGCTGTGCGCGGCTCTGAAGGGTATCTTCGTGTACTACTTTGAGAACGAGACCGGCCGCCAGCTCGTGGCATACGACGGCGCCGTGTTTAAGGGCACGCCGTATCGCGATGCCGAGGGCAAACCGGTCGCCGCCTATGACGCGCTTGGAGACGATACGTTCATCTATGAGTCCGAGCTCATCGGTAACGAGACTGCGCCCGAGGCCAAGGCTATGCCCAAACCTGAGCTCGATAATCCCTGGATCAAGCTCTCGGGCCTGCAGCCCGATGCGACAGGCTTTTTCAAGAACCCCTTCGCCAAGGACGATGACTCCAACTCGGACGACGATACCAAAACCGGCATCGACGGCTCCATGGACGATTCGGATTCCAAATAGGCCCTGTTAGCGTTTCTTGATGTTGTAAAAGACAAGAAACACGAGCAAAGCGATTGATAAAGGGCCGGCTACATAGAAAAAGAGAACGTCAATTGCGCGTAGAGTGTAATAAGCCTTATCGCCGGACATTACTGCATACAATACGTAGCCAAATGCTGGTTGGTTTGCGTACCAGCAGGAGAAGGCCAAAAGCGCAAAAAGTGCTACTACCAGAAATGCATTCAGGAAAAATCGTTTGCTTTTCATCGATCGCTCCTTCCAGGTGACTCTTATATGTAATTATACAGCCCTTTTTCAAAAGATCGCACAGTACTAAATAACGTGCACTTTCGCTGGAGGGTCGCCGTTTGGCGGCCCTCTTTTTTGCACGGGGGCGGTTGGATGGTAATATCGTTACGTTTGAACTGTTTCGATGTGAAACCGAGGAGATTCCCTCTATGAGTGCTGACTACCCGTCAATGACTACGGCCGAGATTCGCTCCAAGTTCCTCAACTTCTTTGAGGAGCGCGGTCTTAAGCTCTATCCTTCTTCGTCCCTCGTCCCCGACGATCCTTCGCTGCTGCTTGCCAACGCTGGCATGAACCAGTTTAAGGAGTACTACCAGGGCAAGAAGACCATGAAGGAGATCGGCGCGATCTCCTGCCAGAAGTGCGTCCGCACCAATGACATCGACTGCATCGGCGAGGACGGCCGTCACCTGTCCTTCTTCGAGATGCTCGGCGACTTCTCCTTTGGCGGCGTCTCCAAGCAGCAGGCCTGTGCTTGGGCCTTTGAGCTCATTACCAAGGAGTTCAAGCTGCCGCTCGACCGCCTGTACTTTACCGTCTTTACCGAGGACGACGAGACCCACGATGTGTGGCGCTCCCTGGGCGTTGCCGAGGATCACATCTCGCGTCTGGGCGAGGACGACAACTTCTGGGCTGCTGGCCCCACCGGCCCCTGCGGTCCGTGCTCCGAGATCTACTTTGACATGGGCGAGGAGGTCGGTTGCGGTAGCCCCGACTGCAAGCCCGGCTGCGACTGCGACCGCTTCCTTGAGTTCTGGAACCTCGTGTTTACTCAGTACGACCGCCAGGAGGACGGCTCCATGCCGGAGCTGCCGCACCGCAACCTCGATACGGGCATGGGCTTGGAGCGCATGGCCGCCATCATGCAGCACAAGACCGCCAACTACGACGGCGATCTGATGCAGCACCTCATCAAGCTCGGTGAAAAGATCAGCGGCAAGACCTATGACGCCGACGATTACTCCGGCGCCAGCCGCTCGCTGCGCATCATCGCCGACCACTCCCGTGCCGTTGACTTTATGATTTCCGACGGCATCTTGCCTGGTAACGAGGGTCGCGAGTACGTCCTTCGCCGCCTGCTCCGCCGTGCCGTGTTCCACGGTCGCCTGCTGGGCATCGAGGGCGCCTTCCTGACCAAGTTCATCGACGAGGTCAACGCTCAGATGGGTGAGGCCTATCCCGAGCTGCTCAAGAACGTCGCGCTCGTCAAGGGTATCGTCGCCTCCGAGGAGGAGCGCTTCTCCACGACGCTCGACAACGGCCGCGTGTACCTGGACGAGGCCCTGGCTGCGCTCGCCGACGGCGCCGTCCTTCCGGGCGATGTCGCCTTTAAGCTGCACGACACCTTTGGTTTTCCCATCGACCTGACCGTCGAGATCGCCGGCACCGCTGGCCACGACGTCGACATGGACGGCTTTACCGCCTGCATGGAGGACCAGAAGGCGCGCGCCCGCGCCAATGCTAAGGGCGACGCCTGGGGCAGCTTCAACGACGTTTGGGTCGAGCTTTCCGACAAGGTCGCTGCGACTGAGTTCGACGGCTATGACAACGATGTGATCGAGGGCGCCAAGGTTGTCGCCATCGTGCGCAACGGCGAGTCCGTCGAGTCTGCCGCTGCAGGCGAGGATGTCGAGGTTGTGCTCGATCGCACCCCGTTCTATGCCGAGATGGGCGGCCAGCAGGGCGACGCCGGCGAGCTTTCCGCCGAGGGCGTTGCGCTGACCGTTTCTGATACCAAGAACCACAACGGCCTGTATGCCCACGTCGCCCACGTTGCCGAGGGCATGCTGACCGTCGGTGCAACCGTGACCGCCGCGCTCGATGCCGAGCGCCGTGGCTTCCTGCGCCG
>USNX01000114.1 GCA_900556205.1 uncultured Collinsella sp. | reverse complement strand
GCGCGCGCCTCCGCCAGCGCCTCGCGCATGAACTTCTCGTCGATTTCGGTGATCGTCATCGTTCGCCTTCCCTGTTGCAAATTCAAAACGATGCTATCATTACGACTCACGGAGAGATGGCAGAGCGGTTGAATGCGGCGGTCTTGAAAACCGTTGAGCGCGAGAGCGTTCCGGGGGTTCGAATCCCCCTCTCTCCGCCACCTTAGTGATTCACCGGCGTCATGGTGCGCTCAAACAGCGCGTCGACCACGTCGGCTATCTCGGGTCGACGCTCAAGATCGTGACCCGATTCCCACCATATCGTGAAAAGTCGAATAATACCGCCGGCGACAAACTCAGACGTCGTCTCAAGTGACACGGGGGCCAGGGCATCCTCGGCAAGCACGTTCATCACACGCTCGCGGATGGAGCGAGCAATGCGGTCGCAAATAACGTTGGTCAACATGCCCGACATGCTGCTTGCCAAAATGTTATCCATGAGCCGCTCGTGCGTCAGAATCAAATCCATAGCATCGTCCAAAATCGCGTGCCGAAGCGCGCGCACGTCCTCGGCAGATACCGCGCCGGCCTCATCGGGCTGTTTTTGCGGCAGCCCCGACATGAGCTCATCGATGTAAAACGCAAAGTAATCGTTCTTGTCGCGAAAATGCTTGTAGAACGTCGTGCGGCGAATCATGGCGCGCTCGCACAGCATGGCAACTGTCAGGTCCTCAAAACGGTACGCTTCGAGCAGCTCGGTAAAAGCCTCAAACAGGGCACGGTAGGTTTTCTTGATGCGAAGGTCCATTGGTATCGCCATCCTCAAGGCAAAGACAACACTCGTCAATCTGTCGCATATCTTACACCTGTACCTCGCGCGCTTTGCCCCGGTGCCGACCCCGCCGAAAACATAACGCTTGCCGGAAAGTTCGGCACGGCAAAACGTTGCGGGTATACTAGTAGCGTTATACCAACGGCAGCTGGCGCATGCCGCCGCGGCCATTCGAAACGGAGACATCATGATTACCGTCATCATCGGCATCGTTGTTGTCATTGTGATTGTCTGCGCTATCGCCGGCATCTACAACAACATGGTCACCAAGCGTAACCGCATCGATAACGCCTGGCAGAACATCGATACGCAGCTGCAGCGCCGCAACGACCTGATCCCCAACCTGGTCGAGACCGTCAAGGGCTACGCCAAGCACGAGCAGGAGACGCTCTCCGCCGTGATCAGTGCGCGTAACACCGCCGTCAAGGCCACCACGCCCGAGGCCAAGATGGAAGCCGACAACGTGCTGACCGGTGCGCTGCGTCAGCTCTTCGCCGTGGCCGAGGCCTATCCCGATCTTAAGGCAAACACCAACTTTACGCAGCTGCAGGCATCGCTCGAGGATACCGAGAACAAGATTAGCTACGCACGCCAGAGCTACAACGATTGCGTGCTCAGCTACAATAACGCTATCCAGACGTTCCCGGCTGTCATCTTTGCCGGCATCTTCCAGTTTAAGGAGCGCCAGGGCTTCGAGGCAGCTGAGGCCGCCCGCCAGGCCCCGACCGTCAAGTTCTAGTAGTTTGACAGCGCATCCTTAATCGGCCAAATGTATAAACCGCTCCGTCGAATGCATACTTCGACGGGGCGGTTTCCTTTTTCGCGAAGGTCCCCCTCTAAGCGCCGTGCATTTTCAGGAGTATCCAACATAACCAAGAGCTTCGGGCGCCACGATAAATGCCAAAGACCGCGAATATCCCTGCAAATCAAACGCTGCCAGCCCATAACCCCGCCCATCATTCGTAGAAAACATCGAGAAATCCCGATTTTTTGCCCGAGGTCGGTATGCAGGGGCCTTCGATTGCAGAATACTCGCAAAAATGCACGTCGCCACCACCCCCACATGGCGCGAACCAAAACAAAAGCGCGGCCTTCCTTTCCGGCGCACTCCGCGGGACGAAAAAACCTCCGCCGCACGAAGTGCGTAGCGGAGGTTCTTTCATGTCCGAGGACGCGCCGGAAAGGAAGGTCGCCCTCGGGCCGGACAGCTAAGACAGCTTACGCGACGGTGTAAACCCAGTTGTGCTTATCCTCAACAGCACCAGACTGGATACCAGTCAGGGTCTCGCGGAGCTTCTTCATCACAGGACCGATCTCGGTGTAGCCAGCCGGGAAGGTCACGGTCTCGTCGGCGCCGTAAACCTTGTTGTCGATCTCGCCCACCGGGGAGATGACGGCAGCGGTGCCGCACAGGCCGCACTCGACAAAGGTACCGGCCTTGACCTCGGCCCACTCGACGGGACGTTGGTCAACGGTCATGCCCAGGTCCTGAGCAACCTGAACGAGCGAACGACGGGTGATAGAGGGCAGGATGGAGTCGGTGTGCGACTGAGGAACGACGAGGGTGCCGTCCTCCTTCACGAACAGGACGTTGGCGCCACCGGTCTCCTCGACATAGGTACGGGACTCGGAGTCAAGATACAGGTTCTCGGCATAGCCCTCGCGATGGGCCTCCATCGTGGGCTTAAGGGACATGGCGTAGTTCAGGCCGGCCTTGATGTTGCCGGTGCCGTGCGGTGCGGCACGGTCATACTCGGAAACGCGCAGCTTGACGGGCTTGAGGCCACCCTTAAAGTACGGACCGACCGGGGTCACGAGAATGCGGAACGTGTACTCAGGAGCGGGAGCCACGCCGATCACGTCACCGGAACCGATCATAAACGGACGCACGTACAGGGTCGCGCCGGAGCCGAAGGGCGGAACCCAGGCGGCGTTGGCAGAGACGACCTGCTTGACGGCCTCAACGAACTTGTCCTTGGGGAACGGGGGCATCTCGAGGCGCTGGGCAGAGTTATACATGCGCTCGGCGTTCATGTCGGGACGGAAGCAGACGATGCTGCCGTCCTCGGCGGTGTAGGCCTTCAGGCCCTCAAAGACCTCCTGGCAGTAATGGAAGATGCCGCCGCACTCGGAGACATGCAGGGTGTGATCGGTGGTCAGGCCACCCTCGTCCCACTCGCCGTCCTTCCAATGAGCCTCGTAGCTGTAATCGGTCTTCATGTAGCCAAAGCCGAGGCTATCCCAATCGATATCCTTCTTCTCGACAGTCATATGTCGCTCCTTACATACACAGTTGCATACTCGCGAACCCGCACGCAAGGACCGAGGCCGACCGCGTCGCAACGTCGCACGCCCGGAGCGTAGAGCCGGACGGGACACGCAAACAGCATCAAAGCCGATGGCACGTCGATTCGCATGCACGAGATTGTACTCCGCACGCGCGTCGGATAAAACGTTTTTCTTTAACTAACTAAAGTATTTTCATTTGACCGAAGCAAAGAGGCCCGCCACCGTAAGCGGTGACGGGCCTCAACTGCACGGTTTGCGCGCTGGCTCGAGCTACGCGTTCTTTTTGCCCAGCTTAGCCTTAACCAGACCGACCACGGTCGGGATGATCGACACGGCAACGATGCCAACGATTAGCAGCTCAAAGTGCTCCTGCACAAAGGGGATGCCTCCAAAGAAGTAGCCCAGCAGTGTAAAGAGCGTCGACCAGGTAATGCCGCCCAGCACGTTAAAGATGACAAAATTGCGCCAGTGCATGCCGCCCATGCCAGCGATAAAGGGCACAAAAGTGCGGATAAACGGGAAGAAACGGCCCAGGAAAATAGCCAGGTGGCCCCACTTGTCCAAGAAGTCCTCGGACTTTTTAATGCGCTCGGGCGTCATGGCCTTAACCTTGCCCGAAGCGATGATCTTTTTGCCAAAGAAGTGACCGATCATAAAGTTGCACTGATCACCCAAGATGGCAGCCGCCCATGCGACGGCCAGCAGGGCCACGATGTTAAAGCCACCGTTGTGGGCAAAGAAGCCCGAAGCAAACAGCAGTGAATCGCCAGGAAGGAACGGGAAGAACACCACGCCCGTCTCGATAAAGATGATCAGGAACACGCAGCCGTAGGCCATAAGCGGGCCGGCGGCGATCCAGCTGGCGATCGCGGTGCGCGGATCCTTAAGCAGCTCGGCGATAAAATTGATGAAACCCATGAAGTAAAACCTCTCAGTTGTGGGCGCGGATACGTCCAAGTTGACCAGTATACGGTTGCGGTGCCCCCTCGTGCGCAACCCCACAAAAGCATGACTCCATTACCAGCAAGTTTGCATAACTGACATCTGTAGCGCAATGGCGCCAAGATTGTCCTTCCTAATCCCTAGCAAATCGCTATACTTTATTGAATCGCATTGCCATGGCGCTAAGGGAGGGCGGCCGGTGAGCTTTATCAATACCATTCGCGAGGATATCAAGACCGTCCAGGCGCAAGACCCCGCTGCACAAAACGGTCTGGTCATCTTCCTTTCCTATCCTGGCCTGCACGCCAAGTGGAACCACGTGCCCGAGCACTGGCTCTGGGAGCACGGTCATCGCTCGCTCGCCCGCGTGCTCTCGCAAATCACCCGCCACATCACCGGCGTCGAGATTCATCCCGCGGCACAGATCGGCAAGCATTTCTTTATCGACCACGCCATGGGCGTCGTCATCGGCGAGACCACCATTGTGGGCGACAACTGCGTACTCTACCAGGGCGTCACGCTCGGCGGCACCGGCAACGAGACCGGCAAGCGCCACCCCACCCTGGGCAACAACGTCACCGTGGGCACGGGCGCCAAGGTGCTCGGCAACATCCGCATCGGCAACAACGTCAAAATCGGCGGCAACTCGGTTGTCGTCAAGGACGTGCCCGACAACTGCACCGTTGTTGGCGTGCCGGGACGCATCATCAAGCGCAACGGCTGCCGCGTGTTCGAGGAGAGTTTCGACGCCAAGCAGCATCGCGAGTACATGCCCGATGACGCCGCCGAGCAGAGTGCCCTCAACCGCCAAGGCATCACCG
>USNX01000113.1 GCA_900556205.1 uncultured Collinsella sp. | reverse complement strand
TCTACAAGGATCCGGGTAACATCGGCACGTTCAAGTTCGTCCTGATCCGTAAGCTTCTGGCGCCCGAAAGCGATGTGGAGCCCAGCGAGCGTACGGCCATCACGCTCAAGTACATCATTCGCCGCGCCGCCGGCACGCCCGCGCGTTGGTACGGCCTGGAGAACTCCAACGTGAGCTTTGAGTACGTGCCGCTGTTCACCAAGTTCAAGGCCGTGAACAAGATGCAGCGCCTGGCTCCCAACGAGCGGCCGTAGTCGAAGCTCGAGGTTTGTCTGCGAACGGGCGGGCTTGTATTGACGGGGATTGAGTCCTGGGAGGAAACCATGGATGCAAAGGTGCTTGACGGTTGCGATCTTGCGACCGAGCTGGTGCGTGAGATACGCGCCGATGCTGCCGAAGATCGGTTCTTTACGAATCGGGCCAACATGGACATGGCCGACCGCGTGATTTCGATCGTGGTGACGGTGCTTGTCGCGGCGTGCGTGTGCGCACTGCTCGCGCACGTGCTGTTTGTCTAACGTCCGCAGGTTGCAAAGGCTTTACACTTGGAACCACCACAAGGGGAAACCACCACAAAGGTGCCTGTCCCCTTTGTGGTGGTTTTTGTTTTTGAGAGAGGGGCGGGACGCTGATGGACGTCCGTACGGACGGCGATATTGCCGATAGCTTTTGGTGGCGGCGCACTACGATGACGCGTCGCGGCCCCCTGTACGATATCTGCGTGTCGGTGGGGCTGCTGGTCGCGGCGACGATTGTGGGCGCGCTGCTCGACCATCCGGGTCTCGCGCCGAGCATCATGATCGTCTATGTGTTCGCCGTTCAGCTGTGCGCATTCTTTACCTGGAGTCGCCTGTATTGCTTGCTGAGCTCGGCTGCCGCCGTGGCGCTCTACAACTTCTTGTTTGTCGACCCGCGCTACTCGCTGTCGCTTATCGACCGCGTCTATCCCGGCATGTTCTTCATCATGTTTGTGGTCTCGCTCGTGTCGAGCTCGATTGCGTTGGCCCTGCGCCGCGCCTTGGCACAGGCTGCCGCTAGTGACCGCCGAACGCATATGGTGCTCGAGACCAACCGCATGCTGCAGCGGTGCGCCGATCAGCAGCAGATTGTCCATGCCATGGCAACGCAGCTGGCGCGTCTTTCGGGCTGTCCGGTCGTGTGGTACAGCGCCGACGCCGAGGGCGATGACCTGCTGCCGCGTGCGACATACACGGCCGTGGGCGATGCCGCGCCGGTGCATGAACTGGCGCCGCAGATGCCGCCGCGGCTCTCGGCGTCCGCCTATGTGGGAACGCCGCTCGATGCCACTTATGGCGGCTCGGCGTTTTATGGCATCTACCTGACGGTTCGCACGGGCGACGGCTTCGTGCGCTCGAGCGACCCCGCCTCGGTGGTGGGCGTGCTGGCTATCGTTGCCGAACCCGACGTGCTAACGCACGAGGAACGGACACTTGCCGATGCCATCGTGAGCGAAGGCGAGCTGGCGCTCGATCGCGCCCGCGCCATGGAGGCCCGCGAGGAGGCGGCGGTGCTTGCCAAAAATGAGCAGCTGCGCGCCAACCTGCTGCGCTCCATCTCGCACGACCTGCGCACACCGCTTACCAGTATTTCGGGTAATGCCGACGTGCTGCTCGACCAGGGCTCGACCGGCACCGCCGTGCTCGATGCCCAGACGCGCCGCGGCCTGCTTCTATCCATTCGCTCGGATGCGCTGTGGCTCAACGCCACCGTCGAGAATCTGCTCGCCATCACCAAGCTCGAGGGCGGCGGTATGCGTCTGTCGACTACGCTCGAGCTCATGGACGATATCGTCGAGGAGGCGCTGCGCCACGTGAACCCTGCCGTGCGCGAGCACGACCTTAAGGTGGTGGCGTGCGATGAGCCGGCGCTTGTCAACGTCGATGCGCGCCTGATGGTGCAGCTGGTGGTCAATCTGGTGAACAACGCCATCACCTATACGCCCGCGGGCTCGCATATCATGATTTCGATTAACGTCGACGATGGACGCGTGGCGTGCTCGGTGGCCGACGATGGTCCGGGCATCGCATCCGAGGACCGCGAGCGGATCTTTGAGTCGTTCTATACCGCCAACCATGGTCTGGCCGACAGCCACCGCAGCGTTGGCCTGGGTCTTTCGCTCTGCCGTTCCATTGCGTTGGCGCATGGCGGTAGCATAGAGGTTGCCGCGGCGGACCCGCACGGTTCGGTCTTTACGATTGAACTTCCCGCCGCCGACGTTTCGTTTGATAAGGAGTAGCGCTGTGCCGAACTCTGCCGTAAAACCGCTCATCTTGGTCGTTGAGGACGACCCCGCCGTTCGCAATCTTATTGTTGCCGCGCTCGAGGCGCACGGCTTGCGCCATATGGCTGTGGAGACCGCCCATGCCGCCATCGCCGCCGCCTCATCGCAGGCGCCGAGCATTGTGCTGCTCGATCTGGGCCTGCCCGATATGGACGGCGTCAAGGTGGTGGAGTCGGTGCGCGCATGGTCGGGCATGCCGATTATCGTGGTCTCGGCGCGCAGCGAGGATGCGGACAAAATCCGCGCGCTCGATGCCGGTGCCGACGACTATCTGACCAAGCCGTTTTCGGTCGAGGAACTGCTCGCGCGCATTCGCACGACGCTCAGGCGCCTTTCGTATGCGCAGACGGGCGGCGTTGTCTCCGAGGGCTCGTTCGATACCGGTGAGCTGCATATCGATTTTGATGCCGGCATCGCCACGATGGATGGCGAGGAACTGCATCTGACGCCGATCGAGTATAAGCTCCTGTGCCTGCTGGCGCATAACGCCGACAAGGTACTGACGCACCAGTTTATCCTGCACGAGATTTGGGGCACGGCGACCAAGAGCGACCTGGCGAGCCTGCGTGTCTTTATGGGCACGCTGCGCAAGAAGATCGAGTCCGACCCCGCGCATCCGCGCTATATCCAGACGCACGTGGGTATTGGTTACCGATTGGTCATCCAGGGATAGGTCGGCATCCGCCATCCCAATATGAGTTGCGGTGAAATACGGTCTAAATTTGCCTAATTCCAGGCCAAACAGTCCGTATTCCACCGCAACTTTGTTTATTTGCCCTTGGGCTTGCTGGCGTAAAATTTTTTCTTTTTGGGCTTGCCGGCGGGGGAGGGCTTGCCGACAAAGTTGGGCTTGCCGTTGCCGGTCTGCGCGTGCGCGGGCGCCGTTGCGCGAGGCTTGCGCGCCTCGGGGTTGCGCAGCTCCTCGGTTCGCTCGGCAATCTCCTCGGCGCTAAAGCCGACCTCGGCCATGGCGTCCTCGATGGGCAGGCGGCGCACGATATAGCAATGGTGCACCTTCTGGTTGCGCGCGAAGTCCTCTGGGATGGTTTGCGCCGTAATGTTCTCCAGCACGACGCCCGCGCGCGCGAGCTTGCGCGTCTCGGGGCGGAAGCCACGCAGGTTGCAGCTAAAGATGGCGTGGCCGCCCTGTGCGAGCAGGCGCGATACGCCGGCCAAAAGCTCAACATGGTCGCGCTGGACATCCCAGGTGCGGCGGCCCATCTTGGACGAGTTCGAGAACGTGGGCGGGTCGACAAAGATCAGGTCCCAGCGGTTGCGCGTCTGGCGCTGGTCGCGAATCCAGGCGAGCACGTCGTCGCGCACAAAATGATGCTGCGGACCAACAAAGCCGTTCTGGCGCATATTGCGCTCGGCCCAGTCCAGGTAGGTGTTGGAAAGGTCGACCGTCACGGTCTCCTCGACGCCGCCGTCTGCCGCATAGCAGGTGGCGGTGCCGGTGTAGGCGAACAGGTTGAGGAAGCGGCGCGCCTGTTTGGCGTGCTCGCGCACCAGGTTGCGCGTGACGCGATGATCCAGGAAGATGCCCACATCCAGGTAGTCGTCAAAGTTGACGGCAAAGGTGAGTCCGCCCTCTTCGATGAGCGGCAGACGACGGCGTGCGATATTGGCGCCCTCACCCGATCCGCCCTTGCCGGCGCCCTGCTTGCCGTACTGCGAGCCGCCGCGCGAACGCATGCGGGCCTTGGCGTGCACATGCTCGGCCGGAACATCTAGGATGCGCGGCGCGATGGCCAAGATGTCGAGCATGCGGGCCTGGGCCAGCGCGGGATCGATGGTCTTGGGCGCGGCGTATTCGGCGATGACGAGCCAGCGGCCCGGCGTCTGCGGGCAGCCCTCGTACAGGTCGATGGCGGCGGAGTAGTCGGGCAGGTCGGCATCGTAGACGCGGTAGCAGCTCACGCCCTCGCGCTTGGCCCACTTGCGGCGCAGACGGGCATTCTTGCGCAGGCGGTTGGCGAACTGCTCGGACTCCGGGATGAGCACGGGCAGCGGCTTGCCGTCGCCCAAGTCGAGCGTGGCGGCAGGTTCGGGCATGGAGGAAGCGGCGGCTTCGTCTTGAGCGTCTGCGGTCTGCTCCTCGGCAGCTGCGCTGGTCGCAGCTTCAAATGTCGCGGCGGCGTGGTCGAGCGAGGGCCAAACCTCAATAGCCGCCTCCTCGTTATTGGGCATGATGGCGATCGAGCGCTCGGGCTCGGCATGGAGCGCGCGGGCCATAAGACCATCGCGGGTGAGCGCGGCGACCGGCGCCGAAGCGAGCTCGGGCGCGCGGTGCAGCTCGCCGATGAGCGTCATAGCGTCGTGCATAAGCGACAGCGGTGTCTCGGTGGTGTCTGCGACTACGGCGGCTCCGGCGACGGCGCCAGCATGGTCCAGCACGGTGGCGGACTTGGCGGCGCAAAAGTCGACAAAACGCTTGTAACCAGCGCTCTTGACCATGCGCTCGGCGGTCTTGCGAGCGGCGGGGTCGATGTCTGCGGCCACGATGCGCGCCTGCCGCTCGCGCGCTGCCGCCTCGCGCTCGCGCGCCTCGGCAAGCAGCTGCTCCCACAGAGCGGCGTCGTGCAGCTGCCAGCCCTCAAAGCCCCAGCGCTC
>USNX01000112.1 GCA_900556205.1 uncultured Collinsella sp. | reverse complement strand
GGTATAGATAGCCTTTTGCATTACTCGGCCTCCCTTGCAGCGGCGGTCGCGTCGCCGGCCTCCGCAGCAGCCACAAACCCGTCCTCGCCCAGCTCAACGCCACCGTCCCAGGTAGCGGCACCGCCCACGGTGAGCGGGTCGCCGCCGGCGCGCATCACGGCCTCCTTCTGGTCCAGGATGCCGCACGCCTCCACGATGGCATCGATCACCGTCTCGGGGCGAATGGCGCACCCGGGCGCGTACACGTCCACGGGAATCGCGCGGTCCACGCCGCCGATCACGTTATAGGCATCGCGGAACACGCCGCCCGAACACGCGCAGATGCCGCACGCCACCACGCACTTGGGCTCGAGCATCTGGTTGTAGATCTGGCGCACGACAGGCAGGTTCTGGGCATTGACCGACCCCGTCACCAAAAAGATATCCGCATGCTTGGGGTTGCCGGTGTTGACCACGCCAAAGCGCTCCGCATCGAACAGCGGCGTGAGCGAGGCCAGCACCTCGATATCGCATCCGTTGCAGCTCGAACCGTCGTAATGAATAACCCACGGCGAGCGCGACATTTTATGATCCATGGATACCGCCTCCTAAATAAACACGTCGACGAGGATGGGCATAAGGTTGAGCAGGCCAAACACCAGCGCCACACCCCATCCGAGTCTAAAGCAGCTGCGCCAGGTGCTGCGTGCGAAGGTGTTGTCGATCAGCACCTCGACAAAATACGTCGCGGCCATCACGACCAGGGTTACGACCCAGCTCACGGGGTTGTCCCAAACAAAGAACATGCCCACCCACATCAAAAACAGCACGGTCTCGCACCAGTGCATAAGGGTCATCTTGGCCAGCGTGCCGCCGCTCATCTCGGTGGCGACGCCCTGGACAATCTCCTGATGCGCGTGATGCGAGTACGAAAGGTCAAACGGCGACTTGCGCAGCTTGATGGTAAGCACCGCAAGCAGCGCCAGGAAAATGGGCACGCTGTACACGATGATGGGGGCCGACTGCCCCGTCACGGCGATGGAATCAAAGCTGTCGGTGGCAAGGTACAGGCCCACGCTCATCAGCAAAACGGCGGGCTCGTAACTCATAACCTGCAGTAACTCACGATCGGCGCCAACCTGGGCAAACGGGCTTTGCGTCGAGGCGGACGCCAACACCACAAAGATCGCGGCGAGCGTCACCATAAAAGCGCACAGTAGCGTATTAGAGCCCGACACAAAGATGCCGCCGCCCACGACGGTAAAGATGAGCGCGCACGCCATATAGGTATCGTCCATGGTGTTTACGCTGGCAGGGGCTTTGCGCAGCAGCTTGGCAACGTCGTAGAAAGGCTGGAGCAGGCGCGGGCCCACGCGGCCCTGCATACGGGCCGAAAGCTTACGGTCAAGGCCGTCAATCAAACCGCCCACAAGCGGCGCAATCAAGGCAAACGCCACGGTGCCTATAAAGATGCCCACGACGCCCGAACCTTCAAAATACTTGCCGCGCAGCACCGAGGGCGCGCTCATAGCAAGCCGCTCGGGTCCAATCCACGCGCAACACAGCAGCGCAAACAAGATAATGCTGCAGCACACGACGCTGCCCGCGGGGCCGATACGCTTCTCGCCAAGGGCGTCCTCCGAGTACCAATTGCGCTTTTCGGCCTTCACCTCGTGTCCCATCGAGCCGCGGAAATGGCGGTAATTGTCGGTTCCCACGCCCGAAAGATATACGTTTACATGCGGTTTGTTGCTCACGCGGAACGACGTCAGCAGCACCACGGCGATAAACGCCACGATAACCACCATCAGATACATGGCGTCCTTGCCAATAACGTACGGCACGCGGCCAAACACCATGGCCAAGTAAGGCGACACCAGGCCGCTCGAGATAACCGGGAACGCCACACAGCACAGAATCAGCAGCGCGGCGATGGTGTTGAGCGCCATCCATTCGGTCTTATGGACATTGACCTCAACGTTTTGAGCCGTGGGGTCGACGCCCGAAAGCTTGGCAAGCCACTTGCCCCAGAAGAAGAACGTCGCGGCCGAGCCAAAGGCCAGCACCATGATCATGAGCACGTTGCCGGTCTGCGCGAACGCCACCAGGGCGCCCCACTTGGACACGAGCATGCCAAACGGCGCCACAAACATGCCCATGATGCCCAGCATCATCAGGCGCGTCAGGTGCGGCATGCGGCTGAACATACCGTCCATGTCCTCGATATCGCGGCTACCGATATGATGCTCGGCGGTGCCCACGCACAGGAACAGCAGCGACTTCGCCACCGTATGGAACAGGATCAGGAAGATGGCCGCCCATACGGCCTCGGGCGCGCCGACACCCAGGCAGGCACTGATGAGGCCCAAGTTGGAAATGGTGGAGTACGCGAGCACGCGTTTGGCGTTGCTCTGCGAGATGGCCATGAGGGCAGCGAGCAAAAACGTGATGGCACCCACACTCGTGACCATAAAGCCGGTCACGGGATAGATGGCATAGAGCGGGCTCAGCTTGACCATCAGGAACACGCCGGCCTTGACCATGGTGGACGAGTGCAGCAGGGCGCTCGTGGGCGTGGGGGCAACCATGGCACCCAACAGCCAAGTGTGGAACGGCATCTGTGCGGCCTTGGTGAGTGCGGCGAGCGACAGCAGAACGACCGGCATCACCAGCAGCGCGGATTGCGCGGTTCCGGCGCCGGAAAGCTCGATCATGCCCGAGATGGTCAACGGCATGCCGTTGACGTGCAGGAACATAAGGCCCGCCAAAAACGCGATGCCACCCAGCATGTTGAGGATGATCTGGGTGAAGGCGTTTTTAATGGCCTCGGGCGTGCGCGTGTAGCCAATCATAAGGAACGAGCACACGGTGGTGATTTCCCAGCCGCAGAACAGCCACTCAAGGTTGTCGCTCGTCACGATGACGAACATGGCCGAGAGGAACAGGAACATAAGCGCCAGGAACTGCGGGCGACGGTCGGGTGCGGTCTGCCCGCGCAGCGCGGCCTCGTGCTCATCGTGCGCTTGGAAGTCCTTCATGTAGCCCAGGGCGTAGATACAGATAAGGCTGCCGACAATGCCGACGGCGAGGACCATGATCACGCTCATGTAATCCAGGTAGAGCGGCGTCGCCGTGACGGCTTCGGCCGCGGGCAGCGTCATGGTCGCAAAGGCAACGGAGCCCACCAGCTGCACCACGCCGAGCACCGTGGTGAGCGCGTTCCTATATTTGTACGCGTTGTACAGGATGACGGCGCACAGGATGACATCGATAGCGGAGCTGATGATCGAGAGCACATGCGAGGTGCCGGGGGCAACCTCAAAGCTCTGCGGACCCGTGCCAAAAAACATGACGGCGACTACAACTGTCACCGCCATAATAATGCCGGAGCCTATGAGCCCCACCGCATCGCGGGCGCGGTCACCGCGCGCGAGCAGCATGCCCAGCGCCGGTACCAGCGGAAACAGGGTAAGGAAATACAGTAGCGTCATACCATCACTCCCCCATGCAAAAACGCTGCAATTGTTTAACGTTATAGCTCAATTGAGGAGCAGCGGCGGCAGGTTTTCGGTCAACTGGGGAGTTTTAGGCGTACGAGGCAAGGGCCTGTCCGCATTGGAGTAGAGGGGCGGCAAGAAAAATGCGCCCCTGTGGGCGCACCATCCCGTTTGCTATTCCGCCTTTTTAACGCGCGGCTTGCGACCGCGCGGCTTATCGACCAGTGCGGCCTCACCGCTCTCGCGGTACTGACGGCACCAAGCCTTGACCGAAGACTCGCTGGGAATCTTGTGCTTGATCATGGCCTCGCGAACCGTCAAGCCGTTTTCCAGACGGTCCTTAACCACAGCGAGCTTTACGTCGTACGAGTAGGTGTGATGATGCGAGCCGGCGTTGAGAACGGCGTCGGCACCGCCCACGGCATACGCGCGGGCCCACTGACGAGCCGTGGCCTGGGGAATGCCAAGCTCCGCGGCGAGGGCGCGATGACCGACCCCCTCTCGGAGGATCTCGACGGCGCGCTGCCTAACCTCGGGCGCATGTGTGCGAGTCCTAGTTGCTTCCGACATACCTGCCACTTCTTAGCCTTAACCGTTAATCTGCTTTCTTACGTGCAAGTTAGATAGTAGCATTTTACTGTTTGCTCAAAGCAGTTAATTAAAGTAGACGCGGCGTTATCTGGGCATTTGGCACCAAATTACGACATTTCTTTATCGATTATTTACGCTGGTAGCTGACTCGCAGCTAATCGTCATTCGCTTGTCAACAAAATTGGCGTCTCTTTATGTCCTTTGGTATAGAGGATATAGTTATTAACCCCTCCCCCAATAATTTTGAGTGATCTGCAAGGCAGTAGACGTCCTCACTCCTCATGATTACCGCGCATTGCCATCCACAGGAGCAAAACAAAAAGGGCGGGACCTGCTGCGTTTGCAGGCCCCGCACCGGTTGACACCCGACGGGACACAGCCGGGCGAGACGGATCCGTGCTACCGCCCCGCCTGGCCGCGATGTTCAACTACAGCTCGTTGGCCGCGTGATACGCCGTGCGAATGGCGCTCGCGATGTCGGCGGTGCGCTCGCCCGAGCAGTCGCCCACGCAGGTCACGGGCACCGTCACGCCGTCCAGGTCAAACGCGTTGGCCTTGGAGCCCACGGCCATCACCACGTAATCGCAGGCGATCTTCACCGGCTCCTCGGCGCCGTCCTCGGCGGTGCGAACAGCCTCCACGCCCTCGTCGGTAATGGCGGTCAGGCGGGTCTTCACGTGCTGCTCCACGTTGCGCTCGGCAAAGTCGCTCATAATCAGCGGCAGAATGGTCTCGGACTCGCCCGCGGCAATCTTGTCGAGCATCTCCACGATCGCCACCTCGCAGCCGTGCTGCAGCAGATACTCGGCAGTCTCGGTGCCCACCAGGCCACCGCCAATGACGGCGACGCGGCCGCTGAGCTCCACCTTGCCGGCCAGCACGTCCCAGCTCGAGACGACCTTGTCCGAGTCGGCGCCCGGAACGGGGATGA
>USNX01000111.1 GCA_900556205.1 uncultured Collinsella sp. | reverse complement strand
CCGCAGCCGATTCGACAGCACTCAAGACAGGCGCATCGGCAACCTTGGGATGCTTCAAGAAGTCGGGGATCTGAGGTGCTGCCGAGACAGGATTCACGGCAAACGGCGGCTCGGACTCGTCGATCTTATCGGGGTCGTCTTCCATCGAAAGCTGACCGGTTACCTGGTCGCGCTTTGCATGGCGACGCGGCAGCAAAGTTGTCTTTGCGGTCTCAATCGGAGCCTCATCGTCCTCGTCATCGCCCTCGGTGAGCTCAATCTCGCTCTCGGACCAAGACGGGTCGGGCTCACTCGTATTGAGTTTGGGCGCAGCCTTGCCCTTCTTGGCATGGCGGCGCGGCAACAGCGTCGTCTTAGCGCGCTCAGCTTCCACGGCATCGGACACGTCGACAAACGGATCCTCGTCCTCGTCGTCATCGTCCAAAACCGGGTCCACATCGTTGCCCATGACCGTGGTCACGGCAGCATCGGAGCCCTTTTGACGAAGAATGCTCAGGTGAGGACGGGCAACGCCGGGCACCGACAGGGCTTCATCGTCACCCCACGGGCTCGCGTTAACATCGGCACGACGGCGCTCGGCAAAATCGGCCGCACGGTCGCGAGCAGAGCGCAAAACGCCACCCACCGAAAAGCCGATGATGACCAGGCCCACGACGACAAGGCCCAACAGGACTACCATCGCGATAGGCTTACCCAGGGCATTCTGCAGCGCACTCGCAATAAACGCACCAATGTAGCCACCCGAGGCGGACAGATTTTGCGGCGTGAACATAAGGTCGCACGAGTCGCTCGTACCTGGCACCATCAACGAAAGAATGGAGACGACGGCGATAAAGACCACGGCGCCGCCCGCAACAGAGCGCGCGTTGAGCGGCGAGTCCTCGCCTAAAAAGAGCGTGGCGGCAAACAGCAAAATGACGATCGGCAGCACGTAGGCGCCCAGACCAAAGCCCAAGTGATAGAAACCGGCAACCGCAGCCGTAACGGGCGCAGTCGCCGGCGAAATCACGGCAATAAAGGACGCAATCGCCAAAACGGCAATGACCACGCCGGCGATATCGCGGTTGGCCGAGGGCTCGACCAAGGGCTCGAAATCATCGAACTCGGACTCGTGGCCCTTATTGGCACGCAGATGGGAACCGGCACCCTTAGCAGATGCCGGTTGGTTGTTGGCCTTATTGCCTTTGGCGTTTTGTGCAGATCCGCGCGCCAAACTAAACCTCCATGACGACCGGGATGATCATCGGA
The DNA here is from genome assembly GCA_900556205.1 of uncultured Collinsella sp. Taxonomy (GTDB): domain Bacteria; phylum Actinomycetota; class Coriobacteriia; order Coriobacteriales; family Coriobacteriaceae; genus Collinsella. Next base: position 3,815 of record USNX01000111.1, on the reverse strand, counting down.
CGAGTGCGCGTACGGCTCCAGATAAAGTTGGAGAGCGAGTCGCGCACGGCCTTGCGAATGGCATCGGAACCGCTGCTCGTAAAGCTGAACTTGCCCTTCTCGATCGTCTTCATAATGGACGCGGAGGCATCCTCGGAGAACTGGTCGTCGATGGCAAACGAGACGCCGCGGCCCGAGAACTCGATGGCCTCGATCTTCTTGTGCTTGAGCGAGACGATGGCAACAGCGGTAACCATACCGTCGTTGGCGAGCTTCTGACGATCACGCAAGACGATGGGGTCGGTATCGCCGATACGCAGGCCGTCGACGTAGACGACACCGGACTCGACGGGCGTACCGCGCTTGACAATACCGCCGCGCATCTCGAGCGTGTCGCCGTTATCGAGAATAAAGATATGATCGTCCTTGATGCCCATCTTGCGGGCCAGCTGGGCATGGGCGCGCAGATGCACGGCCTCACCGTGAACCGGCATAAAGTACGTGGGTTTGGCCATGGCCATCAGGAGCTTGAGCTCCTCCTGGCTACCGTGACCGGAGACGTGAACGAGGGCGCGGTTCTTATCCCACACGTCGCAGCCGAGCTTGGCCAGGCTGTTGACGACCTGCTGGACGGCTTTCTCATTGCCGGGAACAGGAGTTGCCGAAAGGATAACGGTATCGCCTTCGTGGATGGAGAGCGTCTTGTGCTCGCCATTGGCCATGCGGGAAAGGGCTGACAGCGGCTCGCCCTGCGAACCGGTGCACATGACGACGATCTTGTCGTCGGGCAGGTTATCAATGTCGAAGGCATCGATGATATCGGCGTCGTCGATGTTGAGGTAGCCCAGCTCGCGCGCCACGCGGGTGTTAGTGAGCATGGAGCGACCGGTCACAACGACCTTACGGCCGCACTTGCGGGCAGCATCGCAGATCTGCTGCAGACGATGGATGTGGCTCGAGAACGACGCGACGAACACGCGACCCGGGGCGTTCTTGATGGCGTGCAGCAGGTTGGGACCAACCTCGGCCTCTGACTTGGTAAAGCCGGGAACCGTGGCATTGGTGGAGTCGGAAAGCAGTAGGTCGATGCCCTGCTTGGCAAAGCGGCTAATAGCGGCATAGTCGGGCGTGACGCCATCGATGGGCGTCAGGTCGAGCTTAAAGTCGCCGGTGTGCATAACGGTGCCCTGATTGGTGCGGATGAACACGCCCAGAGCGCCGGGGATGGAGTGCGTCATCGAGAAAAAGTCGAGCGAGATGGCGCCGAGGTTGACATGGCTGCCGCCCTTGACCTCGCGGAACTTGGGTGCGCGGATGCGGAACTCAGAAAGCTTGCCCTCGATAAAGCCAAGCGTCAGCTTGCTCGAGAAGATGGGCACCTTATTGTTGAGGTCCTGCAGCAGATACGGAAGCGAACCGGTGTGGTCCTCGTGGCCGTGGGTGACGACGATACCGCGGAGCTTCTCCTCGTTTTCAAGAACGTAGGTGTAGTCAGGAAGCACCAGGTCGATACCGGGCTGGGAGTCGTCGGGGAACATGAGGCCAGCGTCGACGAGCACCATGTCGTCGCCGCACTCGAAGACCGTCATGTTCTTACCGATGCCGTCAAGGCCGCCGAGCGGGATGATCTTCAAGGGAGATGATTTTTTAGCTGCCATAGGTTAGTGTGGTTTCCTTTCTTCGAAACGGGTCTGGAACAACCGACGGGGCGCTTCTGGCAAACCGACCGCCGGGAACGTACAAACATGCATCACAGAGTCGATGCAATAACCAAAATATGATACCCATTTGCACGAGCACAGACCACCCATGCATCAAAGCCCCATCTGGACCTGTATATCCCGCCGGTTTCCCGTGGGGCGGGCACTGATGAAGTTTCCTGCTCTACAGTCCTGCTCACGACGGAGGCCACATTAAGTGGCCTCCTGTTCGTGCGGAACTCGCGATAAACTTCATCAGTGCCCGCCCCACGGGAAACCTGCCAAAAAGGGACAGGGTTGTTTTGGTCGGTTTTATCTGGGAAGATGCTGAAGCTACGAACTGATAGCCTCGTTATAGGCTTTTAGCTGATCTTGCCAGAGTTTACGGTCGTTGTCGGTGATCTCTCGAATGATATGTGCCGGGTCGCCACCGATGATGACGTGGCTGGGGACGTCTTTGACTACGACTGAACCGGAGGCGATGACCACGTCGTTTCCGACCGTTACGCCCGGATTGATAATCACGCCACCTCCCATCCAGACGTTGTCGCCAATGGTGACGGGCTTGGCATATTCAAGATCAAGGCTGCGCACGTCTGCATCGATAGGATGACCTGCGGTGAAAATGCTCACATGGGGCCCCAAAAATACGTTATCGCCAAAGGTCACATAGTTTTCGTCCAGAATCGTCAACCCGGTATTCGCATAGAAATGCTTACCGAACGAAACCCTATCGCCATGATCAAAATAGACCGGAGCCGTTAAAACCATATCGTCCGGAGCGGCACGAAAGCACTTCTTAAGCTCCTCAAGAGCACTCGAATCAGCCCAATACTCCGACTCATTAAACAACTTCTGAGCCGCATGCACCCTACTAAACGAATGGTCGTTAACCCGAGAGGGGCTATAGAGCTCCCCGGCAATCATGCGGTCCCATTCAACCTTATTTGTCATGCCAACCCCCTAGGCTAAGCGTTAGATGCGAAAAAGTATATCAACTAAGAACAGAAGACCAGCAAGCTACCAACAGCGTTAACCAGCCCTTTTGCTTGCGCCCGGGAGGGACGCATATGAAGTTTATCGCGAGTTCCGCACGCAAAGGAAAGCACTTAATGTGCTTTCCGTCTTACGCAGGACTGTAGAGCAGGAAACTTCATATGCGGCCCTCCCGGGCGCGAGCAAAAGGGCGACCCCTGTCCGGAGTCGCCCTTGTTGAGCTGCTTATGTGTAGCTGTTACTCGGCGTCGTGATGACGGCGGGGCTTGCGGCCTCCGTTGTCTCCGGGACGGCGCGGGCGGTCGCTGCGCTCGGAGCGCTCGCGACGCGGACGCTCACGACGCTGGAAGTGCTCGCCGTCGCCCTCGGAGGCACCCTCGGCGCGAGCCGGGGCCTCGGGCTTGTCAAGACGATCGAGCGAGATCTTGCCACGATCGTCAACCTCGATGACGACGACCTTGACCTCGTCGCCCACATTGAGGACGTCCTCGACCTTCTCCACGCGGCCCTTGGCGACGCGGGAGATGTGCAGCAGGCCGTCCTTACCGGGCAGCAGGTTGACGAAGGCGCCGAAGGGCTGGATGGAGACCACGCGACCGGTGTACTCCTCGCCCGGCTCGGGAACCTTGATGATGAGCTTGATGCGCTCGACAGCCTGGTCGACAGACTCGCCGGTGCCGCCGACAAAGACGGTGCCGTCCTCCTGGATGTCGACCGAGGCGCCGGTCCCGTCCTGGATACCGCGGATGACCTTACCGCCGGAACCGATGACGTCGCGGATCTTGTCGGTCGGGACCTGGATGGACACGATGCGCGGAGCGGTGCTGCGCGTGGTGTGGCGCGGCTCGGGGATCACATCGAGCATCTTCTGCAGGATGAAGGCGCGACCCTCCTTGGCCTGCTGCAGGGCGCGGGCCAGAATGTCGAAGGTGAGGCCGGTGGCCTTGTTGTCCATCTGCAGGGCGGTGATGCCGTTAGGGGTGCCGCAGACCTTGAAGTCCATGTCGCCGAGGAAGTCCTCGATGCCCTGGATGTCGGAGAGGATGACCACGTCGTCGCCCTCCTTGATGAGGCCCATGGCGATGCCGGAGACCGGCGCCTTGATGGGCACGCCGGCATCCATGAGGGCCAGCGTGGAGC
>USNX01000110.1 GCA_900556205.1 uncultured Collinsella sp. | reverse complement strand
GGGCGGCCGCAACGCTACGGGTATCGACGCGGTGGCGTGGGCCGAGGAGGCGGCTCGTCGCGGCGCCGGCGAGATCTTGCTCACCAGTATGGATCGCGACGGCACCAAGGCCGGCTTCGATTTGGCGCTCACCCGCGCCGTGGCGCGCGCGGTGCCAATCCCCGTCATCGCGAGCGGCGGCGTTGGTACGCTCGAGCATTTTGCCGAGGGTGTGATTGAGGGCGAGGCCGATGCCGTGCTGGCGGCCAGCGTCTTTCACTTTGGAACCTTCAGCATTCGCGAAGTCAAAGAGTATATGGCCTCTCAAGGTATTCCTGTGAGGTTGGACTTCTAATGCTGCGGCTTGCCCAGGCACCGCATCTTGCCGCTCAAACCGTCGCTCGCGTACCAAAGTACGCGTCGCTCCTCTTTCGCGGCAACCTGCGGCACCTGGACAACCCTCGCCGACCTGCGAAGTTTGAACTTGGGAAGAGAAATGGAAGAGATAACCGATCCTTCAAAGCTTACATACGACGCCAAGGGGCTGATTCCTTGTGTGGTTCAGCAGTATGACACCGGCGAGGTGCTTATGGTTGCTTGGATGAACGAGGAGTCGGTGGGGCTGACGCTCAAGACCGGTACCACGTGGTTTTGGAGCCGCAGTCGCCAGGAGCTCTGGAACAAGGGCGCGACGAGCGGCAATATGCAGGAGGTCAAGGAGCTTTGGGCCGACTGCGATAGCGATACGCTGCTGGTCAAGGTTGACTCGCCGGGTCCGGCCTGCCATACCGGCAACCGTACCTGCTTCTTTAAGAAACTCGCGTAGGGCGGGCGCTCGATTAGACGCTCGGCCAACCAGAAAGGATTGAACTATGGGTGTGCGCACCGCAAACGTTCAGGATGGAAATATCGGTGAGACGCTGACGGGGCTCGCCGAGGTGATTCACGGCCGTCGCGACGCATCGCCGCAGGAGAGCTATACCGCTCGCCTGCTGACCGACGTCGAGGACGAGCTGCTCAAGAAGCTTGCCGAGGAGGCGAGCGAGGTGATCATGGCCTGCAAGGATAACGATCACGATCACATCCGCTACGAGGCTGGCGACCTGGTCTACCACTTGCTCGTGACGCTTGAGCGCTACGGCATTACCCTCGACGAGCTGGCCGGCGAACTCAACGCCCGCCGCCACTAGTCGTTTGGGACAGTCTTTGTTGGTGTAACGGGGTCATGGAAGTTGCGGTGAAATAGGGACTGTTTAAGCGCTTCATCAGGCAAAACAATCCCTATTCCACCGCAACTTATGAAGGGATGGTTAGGCGAGGGGCGTGGACTCCCATTCTCCGGTGAGGTGGGGGATGCCGAAGGTTCGGTAGCCGCAGTCGTAGGCGTGTGCCTGGGCCTCACGGATGTTCCAGCAGATGTCGCAGGCGCGGTGTGCGTCCGAGCCAAAAGTTATCGGCACCTCGGCGTGGGCAAAGCAATGCAGCAATCCGGTCGTGGGATAGTAGTCGTCGAGGCCCTTGCGCGGTGCGGCGGTCGAGACCTCAATGCGGCGGCCCGTATCGTGGGCGCATTCGGCCATCTGCTGCCAAAACGGTGCGGGGTCAAAGTCGGGCGTAAAGCCTTCCTTCGAAAAGCGCATGACCAAGTCAGGGTGAGCCATCACATCAAAGCTGAGCGAGCTTTCGCAGGCGCGGCACCAGTCGTCGACATAGCGCTCCCACACGCCGCGCACGCCCAGGTTTTCCCAAACGTGCAGGTCGGTGTCGTCGTCGATCCAACCGCAAAGGGAATCGGGCGTATCGGGGCGAGCGACGTTTTCCGTTCCCGCCGTACCCGCGGCACCGGCCATGATATCGCCCGGGTTGCCAATCCAATGCACGCTGCCCAAGCGCACTATGGCACCCGCGGACCAGCGCTCAACCAAAGGCTCGCAACCTTCGTACCAGTCGCATTCAAAGCCATAGATAAGCTCGAGCTCCGGCGTGATCTGCGCGGCGAGCTTGCGGGCGTCCTCAAAAGCCAGACGATGCGCCGGCAGGTCGCCCTCAGTAACCTGCACTTCGCAGTTGGCGTCCATGCTGGCGGGCAGGGCGAGATGATCGGTTGAGACCATGACGCGGCAGCTGGCCGCAGCAGCGGCGCGAACGTTGTCCTCAAACGAGGCATGACCGTCCGAGAACGAGGTGTGGGTATGGCAATCGATCAGCGGGCAAGCAGACATGGCGGCTCCTTTGCGTCAAGCGAATCCGCTCCATTGTAATGGCGCAGCTCTCAACACGCCGGGCACGCCGGGGGTCGAAATCGATTGGAAAGGCTGCGCGGCGCGCGGTGCGGCCTCGCTTGCGCTCTCAAAACATGTGCATCAGCCTCCAAAAGCTGCAAAAAATGACATGTTTGGAGGCTGACGTACACGTTTGAATGGAGCGGGCCGGCGTTGGAGCGCGCCAGCACTTGCGCCCAGCAAAAGTCGCACCTATCCCATGACGCCGCCCCTGCGCCGCCCGCGATGTGCTAGCGTTTGGATGAACAAAACGAGCCCGCGCGGAAAGGATCCGGACCGTATGCAATGCGATAGCACATCCCCACTGTCCCGCGAGACCGATGCACCCGAAACCATCGTCAAGCTGGAATGCGACATCGACGACGCGTCGCCCGAGGTGCTCGCCTACGCTGCCGACCGCCTGCGCGAGGCGGGTGCGCGCGAGGTGCATTGGCTGCCCCTCTATTGCAAGAAAGGCCGCCCCAGCTGGCAGCTACAGGTAATCTGTGCTCACGAGGATATCGAGCGTCTGCAGACGATCATCTTTTTGGAAACCACGACCAATGGTATCCGTCGCCAGGTTATGGAGCGCGTTTGCCTGCCACGCCGCTTTGAGCGCGTAACGACGCCATGGGGCGAGGTGTCCGTCAAGGTGGCCACCCTGCCCGACGGCAGTGAGCGTGCGGCACCCGAGTACGAGGACTGCGCCCGCCTTGCCCGTGAGCACAACGTGCCGCTCCAGCGCGTGATGCAGGCGGCGCAAGCCGTGGCACTGCGATTTGAATAACGCGGCTGGTGGCGACATCCTGCGCCCAGCCATATCAACCCCATTCGAAAGGATCTCCCCATGAAATACCTCATCGCCTCCGACATCCACGGCTCGGCATACTGGGCCGAGCGCCTGGTCGCCGACATCGAATCCGAGCAGCCCGACCGCATCGTGCTGCTGGGCGACCTGCTCTACCACGGTCCGCGCAACGACTTGCCGCGCGATTACGCCCCCAAGCGCGTAATCCCGCTGCTCAACGCCCTGGCCGACCGCATCATCGCGGTGCGCGGCAACTGCGATGCCGAGGTCGACCAGATGGTGCTCGACTTCCCCGTCATGGCCGACTACGCCACGCTGTTCGACGAGACCGGCCGCGAGCTGTTCCTGACGCACGGCCATGTCTTTGGCGCCGGCATGCACAACAGCGTCGACCACGCGCCCGCGTTGCCCGAGGGCTCCGCGCTCGTCTACGGTCATACGCACATCAAGGTCAACGAGGAAAGCGCCGCGCACCCGGGCCTGTGGCTCTTCAACCCCGGTAGCGTGAGCATCCCCAAGGACGGCTCGCACAGCTACGGCATCTACGAGGGCGGCGCGTTCCGCCACGTGATCCTGGAGGAGGAATAGCCATGGCGCAGCACATGGCTCAGCAAAATGCCGAGGGCTCGCGCAATCTGTCCACGCTGGTCGACGCGTCGGCCGAGCTGCAGCATCTGGTGCAGACCGTCTGGCGCTTGCGTCAGCCCGACGGCTGCCCGTGGGACCGCGAGCAGACGCACCGCAGCATTGGCAAGAACATGATCGAGGAGGCCTACGAGGCGCTCGACTGCATCGAGGCGGACGACGCGGTTCACCTGCGCGAGGAGCTGGGTGACGTGCTCATGCAGGTCGTGCTGCATGCGCAGATTGCTGCTGACGCCGGCGAGTTTACGCTGGCCGACGTGGCGCACGATATCGACGCCAAGCTCATCCGCCGTCATCCGCACGTGTTTGGCGATGTAGATGCCGACAGTTCCGACGAGGTACTCAAGATTTGGGACGAGGTTAAGCTTGCCGAGAAAGCCGCCAAGGACAAGGCCGTGGCGGCAGGCGAGGCTGCGCCCGAGGGCCTGCTCGACGGCGTGCCCACGCATCTACCGGCGCTGATGCAGGCGCAGAAGGTGTCGCGCAAGGCGGCTGCCGTGGGCTTTGAGTGGGAGACGGTCCAGGACGTGTGGGACGAGGTCGCCGAGGAGCGTGCCGAGTTTGAGGCCGAGGCCCCTGGCTCGCCCGAGCGCGAAATGGAGTTTGGCGATCTGCTCTTTGCCCTGGTCAACGTTGCACGCAAAGAGGGCATTGACGCCGAGAGTGCCCTTCGTGCCAGCACGGCAAAGTTCCGCCGCCGCTGGGCCGCGATGGAGCGGATGGCGGCCGATGCTCACGTGGATCTTGCCGAGCTTTCGACCCACGGCCTCAACGACCTGTGGGATGCCGCAAAGGCGGAGGAGTAAGACTGCGGGAACGACGGGCTGACACGCTTCATCGTTCCCGCTAAATTTTTCGAAAATCAAGTGTATCCCTCGGCTAACTTAGGGCATAATGCAAAAAGTGCGACATGGCTAACTTATGAACCTGCGCGCCTCTACAGCGTGCAAGCCGCGTCGCCAAGCATTCAACCCGTTTCCAAGTGAGAGGGAGACAACATGAGCGATATTTTGGACGTTTACGGTCGCGAGGTGCTCGACAGCCGCGGCAATCCCACCGTCGAGGTCGAGGTCGTGCTCGAGGACGGCAGCTTTGGCCGCGCAATGGTGCCTTCGGGTGCTTCGACCGGCGCCTTTGAAGCCTGCGAGCTGCGCGATGGCGACAAGGGCCGCTACCTGGGCAAGGGCGTTTCGCAGGCCGTCGAGCATGTCAACAACGAGTGCGCTAACGCCGTCGTGGGCCTCGATGCCTTCGACCAGCGCGCCGTCGATGCCGCGCTGATTGCTGCGGACGGTACCCCCAACAAGACCAAGCTCGGTGCCAACGCCATCCTGGGCGTGTCGCTGGCCGTCGCCCGCGCCGCTGCCGAGTCGGCGGGCCTGTCGCTGTACCAG
>USNX01000109.1 GCA_900556205.1 uncultured Collinsella sp. | reverse complement strand
GAGTTTGGCTCGACGCCCGCGCTGGTCGATATTGCCGCCGACGTGCTTGCTGAGCGTGGGTTTGTTGACGCTTCGAAAAATGCAGTCGCTTCGAACGAGGGCACCAAGCAGTTCCTGGTCGGCACGATTGCCACGGGTAACCGCTTTGTGACGGGCGCCACCATGCGCAATGACGCTATCGAGGCGACGCATGCCGATTGTGTCGGCATGGAGGGCGCGGCAATTGCCCATGTCGCAACCAAAAATGGTGTCGATTGCCTGGTGTTGCGCGCTATCAGCGATAATTGTGACGAGGCGTACGATGCAATTTGCGAGCGCGAGTTCGATCTGTTCGAGTACGCGCGTGTCGCAAGTGACATCACGCTCGATATCGTCCGCCGCATTGCCGCTGCGCAATAGCGCGTCTATTTGTAAGAACCTACGACCAAGGAGTGTCCATGGCCGATTCCATTAACTACCAGCTTGCCAAGTTCGTCGCCAGCTATGGCAAGGTTTCGCAGATTCCCGAGTCCACCTGCCCCGAGGTGAGCTTTGTCGGCCGCTCCAACGTGGGCAAGTCGTCGATTATGAACAAGCTATTTGGCCGCAAGAACCTAGTCAAGGTTTCCAGTACGCCGGGCAAGACGAGCAACATCAACTTCTTTGAGGCCGATGACGTGCACTTTGTGGACCTGCCGGGTTACGGTTTCGCCCGTCGCTCCAAGGCCGAGCGCGACCGCTGGGCCGAGCTTATCGGCGACTTTTTCGACTCCGAGCGCAGCTTTAACTTGGTCGTCTCGCTGGTGGACATTCGTCACGATCCCAGCAAGCTCGATCATGACATGATCGACTACCTGCAGGGCAATGAGTTCAACTTTATCGTCTGCCTCACCAAGGCCGACAAGCTCAGTCGCACCCAGCAGGCCCGCCAGGCAGCAGCCATCAAAAAGCAGCTCAACGTTCCGGCCGAGAACGTAATCATTACAAGCTCCCAAACCGGCACCGGCATCGACGAACTCAAAAAGCGCATCGCCGAGGCCTGCCTCTAGTAAGGGCTCCAGCCTAGCAAGAGCCCCTATCAATAAAAAACAAAACTATCAGCCCGGCGCCCTTTCAAAGCGTGGGTCCCTGTAGACATCGCCGGCAATGTTGTTGTAGGGCCGCCCAAGGGCATCCCCTTAAAAACATTCCGCAGCACGAGGCCCGCTTATCCACGGCTCCGAAGGAGCAGGATAAGCGGGCCTCAAGTGCGAGGACGTTTTTAAGGGGATGCCCTTGGGCGGCTCGGTGGGGTCGACCGGCGATGCCTACAGGTACTCGATTTGAGCGCCCTCGGTGTCGCACGTCAGAATATGCGTATCACACTTAGGGAACTGCTCGCGCAGCTTGACCTGCAGGAACTTTGCCACGATGGTATCGTCGGTCACAGCCATAAGGGTCGAGCCCGAACCGCTGATCCAGATGGTCTTGGCACCGCCGTTAAGGCAGGTGTCGCGCACAGCGTTGTAGTCGGGAATCAGACGGCGACGATAGGGTTCCTGGATGCGGTCGTCGTTGGCGGCGGCAATCAGGTCAAGGTCGCCAGTCTCCAGGCCGCGCGTCATGCCGGCGATGCGGCCCATTTGCCATACGGCGGTGGAGAGTGGAATCTCCTGCGGCACAACCTTGCGCGCCTCGCTCGTATGCACCTCGTAGGGCGGAATCACGGTAATAAAACGCAAGCGATCGCTCACCTCGTAGCGCAGGCACTGGGGGAGCGAATCAGTCGGCGTAAAGGAGCAAACGGCACCGCCCAGGATAGCGGGGGCGACGTTATCGGGATGGCCCTCGACCTCGGTGGCGATGCGGACGAGCTCGGCGCGGTCGACGGTATGGCCCGTCAACGCGGCGGCAGCCATGATACCGGCGACGACGCAGGTGGAGCTGGAACCCAGGCCGCGGGCGACGGGCACGTCGGTCTGAATGTCGATGGCAACGGGAAAAGCCGGCTCGCCCCAGGCGGCCAGAGCATCGACAAAGCTTACATAGACCAGGTTATTCTCGTTTTGGAACTCCTCGGGGCAGCCCGTGATGGTGAGCTTGTCGGCGCGCTCAAAGGTAAAGTGCGAGTAGAGGCTGACGGCCATGCCGAGGGTGTCGTAGCCGATGCCTAGGTTGGCGCTGGTTGCTGGGACGGTGATCTTGATCATTGTTGTTGGTCCTCCTGGGGGTCGGCTTCACGCTTGCTCCGCTGCTCGGACAGTCCTGCTCGCACGAAGGCCACATTTAGTGGCCTTCGGCTCGTGCGGAACTCGCGACGGAGCAAGCGTGAAACCGACCTACGCCGTCTCCTCACCGCGCTGGGGAGCCAAATTAAAAGAAAGTGCGCCGGCTTTCGCCGGCGCCTTATATGGGGTTTAGTTGGTAGCCATCTTTTTTGCAGCCTGCTCTACGTAGCTGGCCATCTCATCGACGTCGCAGACGTCTTCGAAGCGGACGGGCTTGGACTCGAGTTCGGCGAGCTGGACCGGGGCAACCGTGTTGGTTGCCTGCTCGAGCACGCGCATGGCCTCAAAGTCGTCTTCGGGAACGTTAAGCCCCAGGGCGTCGCAGCAGGCGCGCGGGAACTTGTAGGGGCTGGCGGTCGAAAGCAGCACGCGAGCCTTGGCGCCCTCGGCGGGGGCGACCTTTTCAAAGACGTGATAGCCGCAAGCGGTGTGCGGGTCGATCACGTAGCCGTTGGCGTCCCAGCAATTCTTGATGGCAGCGCGGACCTCGTCCTCGCTGGCCCAGCCGCAGCCAAAGACGCTCTGAATCTTGGCCAGCAGCTCGGCGGGCACCTCGTAGCGACCAGTCTGTGCCAGCTGCTCCATAAGGCCGGCAACGAGCTCGCAGTCGCCATCGGACAGGAAGTACAGCATGCGCTCCAGGTTGGAGCTGATGAGGATGTCCATCGACGGCGAGATGGTCGTGAAGAACGGGCGGTTGCGGTCGTAGACGCCGGTAGTCAGGAAGTCAGCCAGCACGTTGTTCTTGTCGCTCGCCACGACGAGCTTGGCGACGGGCAGACCCATGCGCTTGGCATAGTAGCCGGCCAGGATATCGCCAAAGTTGCCGGTCGGTACGCAGAACTCCACGGCGTCGCCGGCCTCGATGGCGCCGGCGCGCAACAGCTGCGCATAGGCGGCAAAGTAGTAGACGACCTGCGGTACCAGACGGCCGACGTTGATGGAGTTGGCACTCGAAAGCACCGTGCCTGCGGCCTCCAGACGCTCGGCAAGCTCCTTATCGGCAAAGATGCGCTTGACGGCGCTCTGGGCGTCGTCAAAGTTGCCGCGGATGCCGCAGACGGCGACGTTATCGCCCTCCTGCGTGGACATCTGCAGGTTTTGGACGCGGCTGACCTTGCCCTCGGGATAAAAGACGGTGATGCCCGTGCCCGGAGCGTCGGCAAAACCGGCGAGCGCGGCCTTGCCGGTGTCGCCGGACGTGGCGGTGACGATCATGATGCGCTCGGCGCCGCCGTCCTTGGCGGAAGTGCGGGCCATCAGACGGGGGAGCATCTGCAGGGCGACGTCCTTAAAGGCGCTCGTGGGGCCGCCAAAGAGCTCCATCACATAGGTCTGAGGGGCGTCAGCGCCCGGCACAGCGTCGAGTTTGACGAGCGGCGTAACCTCTTCACTCGCGAACGTGCCGCGGTATGCCTCGTCGACACACGCCGAAATTTCTTCGGCCGTGTAATCATTCAGTAACATTCCCAACACATCTTGAGCGATTTCAAAGTACGATTTATCTGCAAGCGAGCTGATATCGACCTGCTGGGTGCCGAGCTCGTCCGAGACAAACAAACCCCCGTCGGGAGCGATGCCGGTACGGATTGCCACCTTACTTGAGCACGATAAAGTGCGTCCTCGTGTACTATGATAAGTTCCCATATAACACTGCTCCTCGGATGCCTTGGTCCCAATCGGTGAAACCATGGTATCAGAGCGCGCAAAACAGGTTTGCAGAGGCTTTTAGAAAGGTAACCTCAAGCCCATGATTAAGATTGCCAAGTTTGGCGGCTCGTCGGTCGCCGACGCCGAACACTTCAAGAAGATCAAGGCCATCGTCGATGCCGACCCTGCCCGCCGTTTTGTGGTGGTTTCTGCCTGCGGTCGCCGCTTTAAGGGCGACACCAAGGTGACCGACCTGCTCTACCTGGTTAACGCGCACGTTAAGTATCACGTGTCGTGCGAGGAACTACTTGAGGACATCGGCCAGCGCTATTTTGATATCGCTGACGAGCTGGGGCTCACCTATCCCATCCGCGAGGAGTTCGCGGCCTTTGCCGAGCGCGCCCGCTCGGGCGGTTACTCTACCGAGGAGCTTGTAAGCCGCGGCGAGTACTTCACCGCTCGCCTGATGTCCGAGTACCTGGGCCTGCCGTTCCTGGACGCTGCGACGGTCGTTGCGTTCCATCACGACGGTACGCTCAGCATGAACCGCACCTCCGAGCTGGTGCAGGAGTACGGTCAGCAGGGCGGCTTTGTTATGCCCGGTTTCTACGGCGCGACGCGTGAGGGCCAGATCAAGCTGCTCGACCGTGGCGGCGGCGATATCTCGGGCTCGATTCTGGCCAAGTGCCTGGGCGCCGACCTGTATGAAAACTGGACCGACGTCTCGGGCTTCTATTCTGCCGATCCGCGTATTGTTCCCGAGGCTCAGCCCATCGCCCGCGTTACCTACGAGGAGCTGCGCGAGCTTTCGTACATGGGTGCGAGTGTCCTGCACGAGGAGGCCGTGTTCCCCGTGCGCGAGGCCGGCATTCCGCTGGTCATCAAGAACACCAATGCGCCGCAGGACCCCGGCACCATCATTAGCGAGACGGCTGATGAGGGCGAGGCCGAGCCCATCATTACCGGCGTGACCGGCAAGCGCGGCTTTGTCGCCATCAATGTTGCCCGCGACCGCACCAAGCCGCGCGTCGGCTTTATGCGCCGCGCGCTTTCGGTTTTCGAGCGCTATGACGTTTCCGTCGAGCATATGCCCACCGGCGTCGACCGCTTTGGCGCTGTGGTGCAGGAGCAGGATGTGCACGATTCGCTGTACTCGCTCGTGGGCGACATTCAGCAGGAGGTCGAGCCGCTCGAGATCGAGGTCGTTGAGGGC
>USNX01000108.1 GCA_900556205.1 uncultured Collinsella sp. | reverse complement strand
GCGCCTGCCGCCTTTGGGGACTGTGGGGCGCGGCCGGCAGCTGCGGCGCGTTGCGCCTGCTGCCTGCGGGGACTTTGGGTTCGTGCGGCAGCTGCGGCGCTGCGCGCCTGCTGCCTTGGGTGACTTTGGGGTCGATTGGGGCTGTCTGCACAATTCGCGGTATTATGGTGCGGAGTTTTGAAAGGAGCCGCTGGTGGTCACGACGACGTTTGCTTCGCCTTTGGGCGAGATTTTGCTTGCCGCTGATGGCCGTGGTTTGACAGGGCTTTGGTTTGAGGGACAGGAGCACTTTGGCTCTACGCTTCTCAAAGAAGATGCAGAGCATGTTGAAGGTACCGATGCGATTTCCGGTATTGGTGGCATGTCTTCGGCGAATCCGGCCCATGGTGCGGCTTCTTCGGTGCTTGAGCGTTCGTGGGCTTGGCTGAATGCTTATTTTGCAGGGCAGGAGCCTCGGTATACGCCGCCGTTACATATGATCGGTACGGCGTTTCAGCGTGAAGTTTGGTACGAGCTGCTTTCTATTCCGCGTGGCGAGGTCGCTACGTATGGCGAGATCGCCCAGCGTGTTGCGGCTCGGCATCGTGTACCGGGAAACGATGACCCCGTTGTGTCTCCCCGTGCCGTGGGGGCCGCGGTCGCGCGTAATCCCATTTCGATTATCGTGCCGTGCCATCGCGTGGTGGCGGCCGACGGATCGCTCAACGGATATGCCGGCGGGCTTGATCGCAAGGAGTGGCTGCTGCGGCTTGAGGGCGCGTACGAGGTGTAGCGCTCGAGCACTTTGCATAGCCAAGATGCCGTGAAAGAACGGGACACGCTTTCCGAATGGAGGCTCAGACGGAAACCACGTCCCGGAATTCTGTTTTAAAGCGGGATGCGCTTTCCGAATGGCGTCCCGAGCGGAAACCGTGCCCCGGAATACAGCCTCAGAGTGGGACGCCGTTTCCGGTTGAGACCACCTGCTTGGACATCTTTCTACGCCCGCTCCTGCAGGGCGTAGATCGATTTGTCCATGTTGAACAGATAAGCCACAACGCAGACGATAAAGAACGCCGGCAGATTACCGAAACCGAAGACCTCGCAGCCAATGAGGATCGGCGCGAGCAGCGCGTTGGTGGCGCCGCCAAAGACGGCGGCGTATCCCAGCGCGGCGCAAAGTTCGACGGGCATGCCGAGGATTTCGGCGAGCACGACGCCAAGGCTCGCTCCGATGGAGAACAACGGCGTCACCTCGCCACCCTGATATCCTGCGGCAAGCGTGGTAATGGTGAGTGCGAATTTGAGCGCCCAGTCCCAAGGCATGATGGCGTCCTTGCCGTCACCGTTGAGCGCTGCCGATATCAGGTTGGTACCAAGTCCGCAGTATCGCCCCTGCCACAGTGTGAGCAGAATCGCTGATAGCGCGATGCCCATAACGGCGATTCGTACATAGGGGTTGGGGAGCAGTCGCGCCGCAAGGGTCTTGGCGTGGGCAAGGCACCAGGCAAAGGCGCCGCCTACCATGCCAAACGCGATACCCAGCACCGCAAGCCGTCCAAGACCGGGGAGATCAAGCGCGTATGAGGCGACAACGGCGACTTCGAACTTCTCGAGTCCCAGGGCGCCGGAGGTCATACTTGCGGCGAGCGAGGCCGTAAGCGCGGGAAACAGCGCGCGGTATTCCATGCGTCCTGCGACCAGTACTTCGATAGCAAAGACCGTGGCAGCAAGAGGCGTTCGAAAGAGCCCGGCAAAGCCAGCGGCCATACCAATGAGCAAAAACGTGTTGCCGGGGTTTCGGAAAGGTAGACGCCTGCCGATCCAGTGCGAGACGGTTGCACCAATCTGCACGGCCACGCCCTCGCGCCCCGCACTGCCGCCAAAGAGGTGCGTCCCCCACGTGCTCAACATAATGAGCGGCACCAAACGCGGGGAGATGGCGTCCTCGCGTCCGTGACCTACGTCAAATACCAGGCTCATGCCCCGATCGGTGCCTTTGCCCCAGGTGCGGTAGGAAAATACGATGGCCAAGCCCATGAGGGCGAGGAAGGGAAGGAGCAGTGTGATGTGTTCGTCGCGGAAGGCGCCGATTGCCAGAAGCACGCGTCCAAAGAGTGCGCAGATGGCGCCAACGATGATGCCGATAGGGATTCCGACGGCACCCATAAGCACGAGGCCGCTATAGGTGTTGAGCAAGCGTTTGATTCTGCTCGATACGTTGCTTTCCGACATTTTGTTTTCCGACACTTGCTCTCTTGATAGAAAAAGAGCTGGAGTTGCGCATCGTTGAGAGGCTTTCCAGCTTTAGCAAAACAAACTTATAAGATGCTGCGGGCCGCGTCAAGATAATTGCTTGACAGCCTGGGAGGCGGCTGGTTGGCTGGCTTAAAACCTAGCGCGTGAAATGACGCTCCGCGCTATTCAGCGCGCTTGATAGGATGACGAACCACGGTCTTTAGTTTCTCCGGTGCACATTTGCGTGGATCGGAGAGATAGATTTCGTGATGTAAACGGGTATCTGAGAAGTCGGGGACATAGCCCTGCTCGGTCGTGTATTCATGCATAGCGTCTACGGTCGCCGGTTCGTTGTCGTAGGGCCCGGTGTGCATGCATTGAACGCAGAGACCCTCGTCAACTTTAAGCAGTTCGACGGCGGAAAAGTCCAGTTTCTTTTTGGTCGTGGCTTCCGCGACCGCCCAGTCAAAGTCATCTCGGGTGACGAAATCGGGCAGGCGGATGCACGAGATAAAGTTGAAATCGTCCTTGCGTACATAATCGATGTCGCTGCTCGGGGAGTCTTGCCACCAGAAACCCTCGAGCGGCGGTACCACAAAGTCGAAATAGCCCTCGATATTCCTTGAGCCTTTCTTCGACATCTTGACGGTATAGGCGATGCCGTAAAGCAGCGGCAGGGCGTTTTGATACTCGCCACCTTCGGTATTTGGGTCGCCCTTTCCGCGAACGGCAACGTAGCTCATAGGCGGGACAGTTACGATACTCGGCTTGCTTGCAGGTTTGTAGAGCTCCTTGCATTCCTTCTTAAAGTCGAACGCCATGTTGGCCGCCTTTCTGCGTATTGGCCTGCTTAGATAGCGGAATCATATCATAGAAACGAACAGCTGTTCGAATGATTTGTCTGACAGATAGAGATGCGTGCGTTGTGTTTGGCGGTCGGCCTGACCCTGTCGATGATTTCTCTGCCTCCCCGGCGCCTCATCTATAGCTGCCGTTTCCCCATATAAAACCAGCCAAAATAAACCTGTCCCTTTTTGGTCGGTGCGAAATGGGTAATACTAAAGAGTTATCCGACCAGATGGGAATTAATCGATGGCTTATATCGAATTCAAAGACGTCATCAAAGCATACGGCGAGGGCGATGCCCGCATCCACGCGCTCGACGGCGCGAGCTTTTCTGTTGAGCGCGGTGAGCTCGCCATTATCCTGGGTGCTTCGGGTGCCGGCAAGACCACGGCGCTCAACATTCTGGGCGGCATGGATACGGCGACCTCCGGCACCGTGACGGTGGACGGGCGCGACGTGAGCTCCGCCAACGAGGCTCAGCTCGTGGAATACCGCCGCGCCGATGTCGGCTTTGTCTTCCAGTTCTACAATCTGGTCCCCAACCTGACGGCGCTCGAAAACGTTGAGCTCGCAGCTCAGATCTGCCCCGATTCGCTCGATGCCGAGCAAACGCTTTGCCAGGTTGGCCTGGGCGAGCGCCTCGCCAACTTCCCCGCGCAGCTTTCGGGCGGCGAGCAGCAGCGCGTGTCCATTGCCCGCGCACTGGCAAAGAACCCCAAGCTGCTTTTGTGCGACGAGCCCACGGGCGCACTTGACTATAAAACCGGCAAGCAGATCTTGCAGCTGCTACAGGACACTTGCCGCAAGCAGGGCATTACGGTCATTATCATCACCCACAACTCCGCGCTAGCACCCATGGCCGATCGCCTGATCCGCTTTAAGAACGGTCGCGTGGAGAGCGAGACGGTCCAGCAAAATCCCGTGCCTATCGAGACGATCGAGTGGTAGCGCCCATGGACCAGGACCGCCAAAACAGCCAATCCGGCGATGCTAAGCACACGGAGCGCGACCGGGAGTTTACGACCTACCGTACCGCTCAAAGCTCAAACGATATGGTGCCGACGGTTTTTCGCCGTGGCATCTATCGCACAATCCGAGGTAGTCTTAAGCGCTTCTTGTCAATCGTGGTCATCACCGCGCTTGGCGTGAGCGTGATGTGCGGCCTTAAGGCGGGTTGCGAGGACCTGTGCGATTCGGTTGACGCCTACTTTGACCAGCAGAATGTCTACGATATCAACGTCCAGTCGACTTATGGCCTGACTGACGATGATCTCGACGCCATCCAAGAGGTCGATGGCGTCGAAACGGCCGAGGGCATCTACGCCGAGACCGCCTACACCGCCGTGGGCACAACGCGCGAGCGCGTGGTCGTGCAAAGTCTCTCCAAGGAGAACATCGATCAGCCGGTGCTCGTGAACGGCGATTTGCCCGAGAGCGCCGATGAGGTCGCGGTGACTTCGAAGTTCCTGAAGGCTTCGGGCAAAAAGCTCGGCGATACGGTGAGTTTTGCCGCCAATGACGCGAGCTCGTCCAATCAAAGCGCCAAGGACCAGTTTGCCGCGGGCGATTACACCATCACGGCCGAGGTTCTCGATCCCACCGACGTGAGCTCCGACTCGACAGTCAACGCCTTCCGTGCCGCCTCGGCTGCGGACTATAAGTTCTATGTGAGCGAGGACGCCGCGACATCTTCTTCCTACTCCGCGGTCCACGTGATCGTCGAGGGAGCCAAGAGCCTCAACTCCTATTCGGATTCCTACGCGGCAAAGATCAATGAGGTCAAGGGCAATATCGAGAAGATCCGCGAGGAGCGTGAGAAGGCGCGCGCTCAGGAACTGACGGTCGACACGCCGGCAAGCTTGGATGCGGCCGAGCGCCAGGCGAATATGCTCTTTGGGATTGAGCAGGACAACATCAATCGCATGGCCGAGGGCAGCGACGAGCGTGCGCAGGCGCAAGCCGACCTGGACCAGCGCCGTGCCGCCGCCGACCAGCAGTTTGCCGATGCCCGCGCCGAGCTCTCTGACCTTGGTGAATGCACCTGGTACATCC
>USNX01000107.1 GCA_900556205.1 uncultured Collinsella sp. | reverse complement strand
GTCCAGTGCGCCCTTGAGGGCAAGCGTTGACCAGTCGCCGAGCAGGCCGTCCTGGATCGATCCCACAATTGCCATGGCGCCGATACACACGGTGAGTGAAGTCGAGACAAAAGCGTTGGTGAACTCGTTATCGCCCTCACTGCCAGTCTTGCGCTTGAGCCATTCGCCAAGGTTTTCAATGGCGGACTCCAAGTTGACGGCCTCGCCGATGAGCGAACCGAGCGCAAATGAGACGATGAGCATGGTGGTACCGGTGGTCGCTAGCGCCTTTCCATCGATGATGAGCGTCTTTTGCATGGTGCCGCCCAGGCCGATAAACAGGACGCACAGCCCCGATGCTTTCATGAGCGTGTCTTGGATGCGCGGTGTAATGAAGCGACCGCCCGCTAATCCCAAAAGACCGCCCGCAACTAAAAGCACAACGTTGATGATTGTTCCCAAGCCCGGCATGAGCCCTCCCGTATTGATGCCAACGTGGCAATCGTAGCAGAGTGGAATGCGAGGTACATCGCGACTCATCTAATACGTTATATAAGTTGTATTAGCAACGACGCGCAGCATGTAAGCCTCAGGTGGTTGTCGGGACATAGGGATAGTATTCAAAGCGCAGTGTCATAAGCCGCTGCGGGAATTCAATAGCCGCGGCGATGATATTGGCATCGCGGGCACGATCAAACCCTTCGAGCTCGATCTGGTACGAGACGTCTTGCATAATGTCCAGACGTCGCCAGGCTAGGAGTGTGTCGCCATCGAATTCCAAGGTCTTGCCTCCATCTGGAGCAACGGCGTATAGACGCAGCTTGGCGGTGGTTGCAGGGTCGACAGCTGTGACCTTTTTAATTTCGTTTCGAGTATTCTTGGCGCCCAACAAGGTGAGCAGTGTTGGGGCCACGACCTCGCCCGATGGCAAAAAGACGACTTCGATGGATTCGGGAAATGCGATGATAGCCGACTTGCGGACGGGCTGATTGGCGGCGGCAACTTCGATGTTCGCAGCGTCGATGACCTCTGTGTGGTCGAGCGCGGCAAGCACGCAGCAGTTACCTTCATCGATCTCTTGAGGATCAGCAAGCCCCAGACTGTCCGCGAGCTCGGGATCGTTTGGATCGGTAGCGGGCTCATTCGGTGCTTCGAAAGAAGCTGGGACGCTGTTTGTCGGCGACGGCGTGTCGCCCGCACCTGCTTCTTTATCCGCGCTCTCTTCTTGTATGGTTGCGTTGATGGGTTCGTCGTTTGGGGGGAGCGTCTTGGCGTCAAGCGCGGAGGGGAGAATTCCGATGGCTCCGGATCCGTTCCACTCCATTTCGAGAAGCGCCGGGTCGGCAAGAATGCGTTGCCTGCTTTGCGCGTGGGCATCGATTTCAATAGGGCCTGCCTCTATCCCTCGTGTAAGGCTGAGTGATCCGGCTGGCTTCTCGAAATGAGCGTCTGTGTCTTTGGTGCTGACGGCGTAGAACAGCAGGGACGCTTCTCCCGCCGCGATGGCATCGGTGCCGGCTTTGGTCAGCCGCAACGATGCCGTGAATGAGAGGGTGGGCTGCGTGTCGTCTGCATTCGCGGCGGCGCAGCCCAGACATATACCGCCTCCTTTCTCAAAAAACGTACCGTCGAAGGCGACCTTCGCTCCGTTCGCCGAGTCATCGACCGAAGCGATGTCGATGCGCATTTCTAAATTGCATGGATCGCCATCCGCATCGAGCACAACCGAGCGCCACGTGCAGACGGCGCACCCCGCCTGGGAGCCGTTTGCCTTGTTCGAACGCTTGATATCCACGACTATCGAGCCGTCCGTATTACGACGAAGGCATCCCGAGGTTGAGATCGCGGCCTGTGCGATCGAAAAACGCTCGCACGCAATGGTGCTCGACGGATTTGGAGCGGAACTTAGGGCTGCTGGTAAGGAGCCTGCCATGACGGGAGTCGCCCAAGCGGCGACAGGCGTTCCGGTTGCGAGCGCGCCGCAGAGTGCGACGACGGGCAAAAGGTTCTTCGATGCCATGGGGTCTCCTTAGCTAATTTAGTGCGGCCTGTCCATGTTTTGTTTCTGGCTGCGTTTGATGTGCAGACCGAGGCCGGCGGTTCCTGCGCCTGCTGCTGTGGCGCCTGCTGCCAAGAGCCATCGTCTGTCGCCTGTCTGCGCCAACGGTTCCTCACGGTCGCCGCGGTCGAGCTCCGAGAGGTCGACCGTCACTTGCGTGGCGGCCTGCGCCTGTTCTTGCTGGGCAAAGGCCATGGCTGGCCCAAACGCTAGGATGCTGACGGCGGCGGCCAGGGCGACGGCCTTATGCCGTGTGCGCACCGGGCTCGACCGTCCAGGTGATCGTCGCAACCTGATCGCCTTCGCCGGTTACGCGGAAGATGTCGCGCGTGACGCGGGCGACGTTTCCGCTTGTCTTGAGCTTGATTTTGTCCGTGCCGCCGGCAATGCCCTGGTAGCCCATGTCGAAGGCTGCATTCTTGGAAAGATCGAGGCCCGTCCCCTGCATTGCGGCGCTGGCGTTCTGGAGTGCGCCGTCGGGGCCGACCTTAAAGTCGATGGAGTTCTGCGCGGTTCCGGCCTTGGCGTCGGCGGCAATGGTCCAGGTGTTCATGGCATCGATCTTCATGTTGGTGACATGGATGCCGTAGGCCGAATGATTGTCGATGGTGGTCGCGTCTTCTGAGGGGCCCTGAAGCGTGCCGTCGGCCTTGGCGACGAAGGGAATAACCGTCGGAACTTTGAACTCAACGTTGTCGATCTCGGTCCTGACCATTACCTTCGTGGTTCCAACGCGCCCGGCTGCCATAGCTGGCGTCGGGGCGGCGCCCATTGCGAGCGCGAGCGCGAGCCCTGCGCCCACGACGAGCGCTCTGGCTCCGTTCATGTTCCTGGTGATGTCCATGGTCGTTCCTTTCTATTCGCCGCGGGCCGTCCCCGCGATGATTGGACGAATGCTGGTGAATTGCGTGCGGCGCCGCGTCGGCCGGAAAGCTAGTTCTCGGCTTGCTCAACCCGTACCTTGACACGTGTCGGATTGCCGTGGCTGTCGAGGGTCTTGGCATCGAGTGCCTGGATCTCGATGTACGCCTCGCCTTCTTTGATGTCGCCGGCGGGGCACGTTTCGATTGTCTTGCCGGTCTTGACCACACCGGATTCGTACATGGTCTCGTCGTTTTGGATGACGCGGAATCGCTGGGGAAACTTGTTGTCTTGGACGTTTTGCACGTTGACGCGCAGCTTGCCGTCCTCCTGCAGCTGAGCGACCGGTGCGACCGAAATCGTCATCATGTTGTCGCGGACGATGGCGTCGAGCTCATCTTGGATTTCCTGACGCGTTTTGCCCTCGGCCGTCGTAACCGAAGCGCCCGCCTCGGGTACGGGCTGCGACTGCCAAGCGTATAGTCCTACGGCGACAAGGGCACAGACGATGGCCAAGCAGGCAACGATGAGCTTCTTGCGACGACTCAGACCTGCAAAGTGGGGTGGCTTTTTCGCGCTCATGCGGCATCCTTGGCGGTATAGATGCGCGCAAAGGTGGACGGGTCCGCTCCAAAGAGCATGCGAAGCATCAGGCGGCGCGAGTAGACAAGCTCGTCGAAGTCGGGAGGGAGCTCGATGTCGTGGATACGTGCGATGTGGTGGGCGAGCGCCGAGAACGACTCAGGGTCGCAGATCACATCGGTGGTAACGTGGTAGACCGTCGTATCGGGGAATGCCTCTTCGTCGAAAGGCAGGAGATGGGGATCGTCGTCGACTTCGATGGCGATGCCGTACTGGGGCCAGTAATATGCCATGGGAACCTCCCTGCTTCTGGGGCCAAAACTTCTATCGGTTTTGGCTGTCGACGCCGACCGTATCAGCCGCTACTTGACCAATTTCTAACCAAATGCTTGACGGATTGGCGTCTCCGCAGGTAAAAGGCGGCAAAAAATACTCCAACTTTTTTCGAGCGACAATCACGCGGTCGGCGACGGCGGGGCCATATGTGTCAAAAGCATCGTCTGCCGAGGAAATCAAGCCGCTCGCCGAATTGCACGAACGTAAAAATCGCCAATTATGGAGACGGTCTCGAACACGTCGACGAAACGATGCGGTAACATCTCCCTGCAAACACTGTAGTTAGCTAAAGGGGAGTTCGCGTGTCTGTAACCATCAAACCCTTCACCGACGAGTTCGAAGAGTATGGTCGCGATGAGTCTCGCGCATCGGGCGAGGCCTCGAGCATCTCGTTTCCGACAACGGAAGACGAGGTCCGTGCCATTTTGGAAAAGCTCCATGCCGAGCGTGTCCCGGTAACGGTTCAGGGCGCCCGAACCGGCCTTGCCGCCGGTGCCGTGCCCCACGGCGGGCATATCCTCAATACTTCCCGTATGAATCGCTACTTGGGCCTTCGCCGCGATGAACAAGGCCGCTTTCTACTGCGTGTGGAGCCGGGCGTCGTGCTCTCGGAGCTGCGCAAGCAGCTGAGCAAGAAGGTGCTGCCGATCGCTGGTTGGGACCAGGCATCGCTTGAGGCCTACGAGGAGTTCCAAGAGGCCCCGGAGCAGTTCTTTCCCACCGATCCCACTGAGGCATCTGCCTGTCTGGGCGGCATGGCGGCATGCAACGCCTCCGGCGCCCGCAGCTACGCTTACGGCCCCATGCGCCCGCATATCACGGGACTCCACGTCGCGCTGGCTGATGGCGATTTGCTTGAGCTTCAGCGCGGCGAGGCTTTTGCCCAGGGCCGCCGCCTGTCGCTCGTGACGGCAGCGGGCCGTGCACTCGAGCTCGATCTTCCTGACTACACCATGCCCAAGACAAAAAATGCCTCAGGTTATTTCGTTGCGGACGAAATGGACGCCATCGACCTCTTTATCGGTGCTTGCGGCACGCTCGGCGTTATCACCGAGCTCGAGATTGCCCTGCAGGCGGCGCCTGCGGTCGTTTGGGGTGTGAGCTGCTTTTTCGATAGCGAAGACAAGGCCGTGTCCTTTACCGATTCCGTGCGCCCCGTCCTGTCCCATGCGGCTGCCATCGAGTACTTCGACACTGGCGCCCTGGATATTCTACGTCGCCAGCGCGAGCAGTCGACGGCGTTTGCCTCGCTGCCGGCGCTCGACAAAGAGGCCAAGGTCTGTGTCTACGTGGAGCTCGACTGCGATGACGAGGCCCAGGCGACTGAGGAGCTGTATCACTTGGGGTGGGTACTAGAG
>USNX01000106.1 GCA_900556205.1 uncultured Collinsella sp. | reverse complement strand
GTTGGACTCGGCCACGACGACGCAGTCCTTGTAACCGGCAGCGGCGATCTTGGCGCGATCGATCTTGAGCATGGGCTGACCGGCCTTCACAACATCGTCGGCCTTGACGAAGCCCTCGAAGCCGTCGCCGTTCATGTTGACGGTATCGACGCCAACGTGCACCAGGACCTCGATGCCGCTATCGGACTGCAGGCCCACGGCGTGACCCATAGTGACGGTCACCTTGCCGTCGCAGGGAGCATAGACCAGATCGTCCTCGGGCCACACGGCGCAGCCCTTGCCCAGAACCTCGCCACCAAAGACGGGATCGGGCACGTCGGCCATCTTGATGACCTTGCCCTTGACGGGCGAGCACAGCACGTCGGCGCCGGCAGAAGCAGAGATGGAGGCCGGAGCAGCGGCAGCCGCGGGCTCAGCCTTCTTCTTGAACATGTCAAACAGACCCATACGTTTTCTCCTCTTGATTAAGCGCAACGTAGTGCGCATGCCTATGGTGATTATAGTGCCAATTGGACCAAAATACTAAGGCGAGGGCTCGAATCGCAAGCCCTTCCCGGTAGTGCTCGTGGGATGAGCATCTCCTTTGCATCGCGGGTCGATAAGCCGAGTATCGCCTGCGCACGGGACGAGCAGAAGCGGGCGCACCAAGCCCGATACTTCTTTTCGCTCTCGAGTCCTGCCGCCGCCCCGTCCCTGACACTTCCTGACACCGACCGAAACGTGCCAAAATAAACCCATCCCTTTTTGGTAGGTTTGGCGAGTGTGGATTTTCGGACGCTTAACTAACGAGCGTGGATAATCTTCCACTTTGACTTTGAGGCCGTCACCGAGCCAAAAACAGGAGATTATCCACGTTCATTTTTGATGACCCCCTGTACCAGGCTGAGCTCCATGGTCAAGTAATAACGACTTCTTATCATTAGATTGTTTACATCAATTCTAATAACTATTTAATCCTTAAACTCGTTATTAGAATTGATATGATTAGCCTAATAACGAGTTTCCGGCACTAAAGATATGGAGGGCGCGATGCAAATCGAGGAGAACGGCCAGGGAACGCTCCGCAATAATCTATCGGGGAAATTGGCTTACTATTCGTTTTTTCCAACGCCCTTGCAATCATTGAGGCAGCTAAACCTCACCGAGGAAACCTATCGCACGCTTTCCGCATGCTCACGAAAGCTTGGAGAGCTTGAAGGCATGCTCTACTTTGTTCCCAACGCCGACATGTATCTGACAATGTACGTGCGCAAAGAAGCACTCCTTTCTTCGCAAATTGAGGGAACCCAGTGCACGTTTGACGACCTACTTAGTCCATCGCAAACACAACTCCATCATAAAGATGTCGCAGACGTCGTGAATTACATCCGTGCTGTCGACCGCGGCGTAGAACTGCTCAAAAAGATGCCCTTGTGCACGAGACTTCTTAGGCAAGTTCATGCGGTCCTGCTGGACGGAGTGCGCGGAACGGAGAAAAATCCTGGCGAGCTGCGCTCCTCACAAAACTGGATTGGCCCCTCAGGTTGCACCATTGCAACCGCATCGTTTGTCCCTCCAAACATTGAAGATTTGAGCAACACGCTTCAGGACCTCGAACGCTTTATCAATGAGCCTCAAGTCGAAATGGATCCGATTGTGCGGGCGGCGCTCGTCCATTACCAATTTGAAACTGCCCATCCATTCCTAGACGGAAACGGTCGCCTGGGCAGGCTTCTCATTACACTTATGCTCATCAATGATGGCGTTCTTCATTCTTGCTTGTTCTATCCATCGTTCCAGTTCAAGAAAAATCGAAGCGAGTACTACCGGCAACTCACATCCGTAAGGGAGAGAGGCGCTTACGAGGAATGGATAGAGTTTTTCTGCAACAGTCTTCTTGAGAGTGCGAAGGACTCTGTAGGGTCTTTAAAAAACCTTGTTGACCTCCATAACCGTTCCACAGCAACCATTACCGAAAATCTCGGAAGGACTGCTGCAAACGGGCAAAGGCTGTTGGGCATTCTTGAAGAGCACCCCATCGTCGACACCGCATTCATCGCTGCCCAACTCGATATCGGCAGGAGTACCGCGAGCTCGCTCGTCAAATCATTTGAAGAATTGGGTATCCTCCGTCCGCTCGACGAGTCAAGACAGAGATACCGGCAGTACGGGTATGAAGAGTATCTTTCGATTCTCAGGGAAGACGCTGAGCCGATTAGATAGGCATCGCAGCCCAGGCGAATTAAAGCGAGCGCGGATAATCTCCCACTTTGAGCCCGCACACAGGCCAAAAACGGGAGATTATCCACGCTCATTCCTGAGCAGTCATTTATGAACGTCCCCAATGACTAGTCCGGCATCGCCGATGTTTCGGCAACGACAGCGAACGGGCCGCATTCGGAGCAAGACGACGCCGCAGGTAGAGAACGGACAGCGAGCGGGCCGCATTTGAGACAAGGTGACGTGAAACGAAAGGGCGCTGACCTTCTGGTCGCGCCCTTGAAGTTGAACGTCAGATTGTCCAAATGCGGCCCGCGCAGCGTCGAGCCGTTACACGGGTTGGTAAACCCGCGTAACTACCTACTCCCGAGCTCCGTACTGCTCGTAGTAGGCGTCGATGGCGGTCTTGAGCTCGTCGTCGATGACGACCTTGCCGTCGATCTCGTGGTTGTAGAGGGTCTCGACAACCTCGGCCATGGAGACGATGCTCGCGACGGGGAAACCGTACTTGGCCTCGATCTCCTTCTGCGCGGTGGTCACGCCACCCTTGCCGACCTCCATGCGGTTGAGGGACACGATCAGGCCCTTAATCTCGACATCGGCAGCAGCCTTAACCTTGGGATAGGTCTCGTCGATGGACTTGCCGCTGGTGGTGACGTCCTCGACCATGACCACACGGTCACCGTCCTTGGGCTCATAACCCAGCAGGTTGCCCTTATCGGCACCGTGGTCCTTGGCCTCCTTGCGGTCGCAGCAGTACTTGACCTCCTTGCCGTACAGTTCGTGATAGGCAATGGCGGTGACGACGGCCAGGGGAATACCCTTGTAAGCAGGCCCAAACAGCACGTCAAAGTCGTCGCCGAAATTGTCGTGAATGGCCTGGGCATAGTACTCGCCCAGCTTCTTGAGCTGATAGCCCGTCACGTAGGCGCCGGCGTTCATAAAGAACGGGGACTGACGGCCGCTCTTGAGCGTAAAGCTGCCAAACTTAAGCACGTCGGACTCGACCATAAACTTGATGAACTCTTGCTTGTAAGCCTCCATGCGGGCTCCTCTCGTAATCGCGTACGTGCCTTCCAGTTTAGCGCAGGCGAGGCGTCGATGTGGGCGTGCTTTGGAGCCACGGCATTCTGTAAAGGCTTTGTCAGGGGGAATGGTTTTCCGAACAATGGGGTTGACATAGCAAACCCCCTCATCAAGAATACGGGCGGATTAAAAAGGGGTACGAGATACCCAAAGCGCGCTGCGCTCAGCCTTTAGGAGGTGTGCCATGGAAGGCAGTCCTAGTCGAAAAACCTGCATGTCGCCCTCGGCACGCCGCGAGGACTCCGCACACGCATAAACGCCACCGGCAGATCGCCAAAACCACCACAAAGGCGCGCTGCACCCTTTGTGGGCTCAAGAGCTTGACGTGAGCGACATCTAGGTTTTTTGAAGCAAATACGACACGTACGCTAACTCCCTTCAACAAGGAGGACCCTATGCTGATGCTCAAAACCGTCACGGCACTCGAAGCCATCTCCAAGCGCCGCCGCACGGCGCGCCCTGCCGCTCATACCGGCCTGTCCAAGAACACCATATTCGCCGCCACCCATAGTGCAGAGGACGCCCTCGTACTGCTTGACGCCACGGCAAACGGCCTCACCGTCGAGCAGGCAACCGAGCGCCTGAACGCCGTCGGCCCCAACACCATCGAGGCAACGACCAAAACGCTCGCCCGCCGCATCGCCGACGCGTTCATCGATCCCTTCGCCGGCATCCTCGCCGCGCTCGCGCTGGTCTCGCTCTACATCGACGTGCTCGCCGTGCCCGAACCGCAGCGCGACCCCTCCACGGTCATCGTCATCGGCATCATGCTGCTGGTATCGGGCGGCATGAAGTTTATCCAGGAAGCCCGCAGCGGCAATGCGGCCGAGGCCCTTAAGGACCTGGTCTCCAACACCTGCACTGCTCTGCGCGACGGCGAGCGCATCGAGATCCCCTTCGACGAGCTCGTCCCCGGCGATGTAATCCGCCTCTCTGCCGGCGATATGGTGCCGGCAGATGCCCGCATCATCACCGCGCGCGACCTGTTTGTGATCGAGTCCGCACTCACCGGCGAGAGCGAGGCCGTCGAGAAGACCACCGCCGTCACCGTCGTCGAGGGCGCCGACGGCTCCGCACTGCCACTCTCCGCCTGCAAGAACATCGTCTTTACCGGCACCTCCGTGCAAAACGGCACCGCCATGGCGCTTGTCGTTGCCACCGGCTCGGACACCTACCTGGGCGGCATCGCCAAGATGCTCAACGGGCGCGGCGAAAAGAACGCGTTTGATCGCGGCGTCTCGAGCGTCTCCATGTTGCTGGTGCGCCTGATGCTCGTTATGGCGCCGGCCGTCTTTGCCATCAACGCCACCACCAAGGGCAACGTCATCGACGCGCTGCTGTTCGCCACGAGCGTGGCCGTGGGCATCACGCCGCAGATGCTTCCCGTTATCGTGACCACGAGCCTGTCGCAGGGCGCCAAGGACCTCGCCCGTCGCCAGGTTATCGTCAAGGAGCTGCCGGCGATTCAAAACCTTGGCGCGATGGACGTCCTGTGCTGCGACAAGACCGGCACCCTCACCGAAGACCGCATCGTGCTCGAGCGCTACCTCAACACCGATGGCGACGAGGACACGCGTGTGCTGCGCCATGCGTTTTTGAACAGCTTCTTCCAGACCGGTCTCAAAAACCTTATCGACCTGGCCGTAATCGACCGTGCCGATGTGACGCCCTCGACCGTCGTGCCCGATTCCATGTTGGGCCAGACTCTGCGCGACCGTTATACCAAGGTCGACGAGGTTCCCTTCGATTTCTCGCGCCGTCGCCTGAGCGTAGTTGTCGCCGACTCCCAAGGCAAAACCCAGATGGTTACCAAGGGAGCTGCCGAGGAAATGCTCGAGATCTGCTCCTTTGTCGAGGTCAACGGTATCGCCCAGCCGCTCACCGAAGATAAGC